>NZ_CADFEO010000026.1:0-120717 GCF_902833075.1 Burkholderia sp. BCC0405 | reverse complement strand
CTCGACAAAAAGCTCATGCGCTACATCCGCCAATACAACAAGCAGGCCGCCCCGTTGAAGTGGAAGTACTCCGATCCAACTCGACGCATCCGGTGCAATTCATCCGGTTCAATGGACTAGTGCCTGTTTGTCGATTTTTCCGTTGCGGGTCAGAGGATATTGCGAAACCTCGATGAAATCTTCCGGAACCATATGTCTCGGTAGTTTCTTTGCAAGCGTGCGCGTGAGCGTCAGGGTATCGGGCATGCCTTCCGATACATGCAGCAGGAACGCAACCAGCCTCAGGTTTCCATCTTCGGTGCTGCCCTTCAATGCGAGAACGACCGCTTCCACGATATCTGGAAACGAACGCTTGATTGCGTATTCGATATCCGTCAGATTGGTCAACATGCCGCGAATCTTGACCTGGGTATCGCGGCGACCGAGGCAAATGTACTCACCGGTCGGCGTGCGCCGGGCGAAGTCGCCGGTTCGATAGGCCAGCACGTTGCTACCGTCTATCCTGACACGAACGAATTTCTCTGCCGTCAGTTGAGCATTGTTCACATATCCCACGCCAACGCCCGCCCCTCCGATAAAAATTTCGCCAATCTCATCGTCTCCTATCGGGGCGAGTTCCTCGTCTAGCACGAGCAATGAGCAATTAGCGACCGGCTTCCCCATCGGAATGCCGCCTTCGAGATAATCGCCGACATTGCCCATTACGTATGATGTCGCGACATCCGTACACTCCGCGACGCCATATTGGTGAACGAGCCGACAACGTTTCCCCGCGTCGACCGACCACTGCCGGATTCTCTGCGCCGACAGCGCCTCACCGCCGATGAATAAGTATTCCAGCGAAGCGAGCAACAGGTTCGCGTCGGCGATCGCCAAGAGCAGATATAACGTGCTGGGCGCGAGGTGCAGCGTTCTCACGCTATGCTGCTCGATCAACCGTGCAGCCAGTTTGGGATCGAAGTGCTCGGTGCCCATCAGGCACAGGACCGCACCGACATAAAGCGGCGTCATCAGGCTGCGTTGCGAGATATCGAAACCGAACGCACTAACCAGCAAATTCGTGGATTGGCTATCGAGCCGATATTCGGACTCCAACCATTGCAGCAGATTACTCCAGCCGCTGTGCTTGACGCCGACAGCCTTCGGAATGCCGGTGGTTCCGGAGGTGAAGACGACGTAGCAGAGATCACCGCCGTCGACCTCTTCGTCCAGGTTTTCCGCCGAATAGACAAAAGACCGCGCCAGAACATCGTCGAGCATAAGCAACTGCTTGCCAGCATCCTGGAGCCGGTCGCGTGTCTGATCGGACACAATGACGAAGTTCATCGTTTCCAATTGGCCGACCATGGCCGTCAGGCGCTCTGCTGGATAGGACGGATCCAGCGGAACATACGCGGCACCGCACTTCAGAATCGCCAGCACACAGGTCAGGGTGTGGATTTGCGGAGAGAAACAAACGCCGACCGTCGCTCCCACGCCGATCCCCAACTCGCCCAGAAGCCTGGCAAACCGGTTCGCCCGCTTGTTGAGTTCGCTGTAGGTCATGCCGGCTTCACCACAAACGACCGCCGTCCGTTGAGGATACACAACGGCCCAGTATTCGAATCGCTGATGCGCCGATTGCTGACGCGTCATGGTGCCCTCCAATGCCTGACCGACTTCGAAATCGCCCGACGTCACCATTATTTGATCTCCTCGTCGATGAATTCCCGCGACGTCGGCATGCGTCTTGAAGATGCCAACCTGCTCGCCTCCTCGGTAATCACGTCCTCCTGCCCGGCAACGAGCCGGCGATCCGCCAGCCGGCGATAGAGCTCGAATTCATCGACACCGAAATGCTGTGCCGCCCGCCGCACGTGCGGCACATATCCAGAAAACAGGCCATACAGACCGCTCGCGATATTCGCTGCATCGATATGCGGCGTCTCGGGACACAGGAAACCCGAGACCTCCGCGGACAAGCGTCCAACTTGATCGAACGATGTGCGAATCGGGTAGCCATGCCGCTCCAGTACTGCAACCATGATTTCGAGCTGCGTATTGCCTGCACCGGCTCCGAACCCTTTGAAGCAGCCGTCCACGACCGTCGCACCTTCCTCCACCGCGACGAGCGTATTGGCGATGGCCATCCCGAGGTTGTTGTGCGCATGGAATCCAACGCGAACATCGAGATGGTCGAGCACACACCTAACCTTGTCGCGCACCATGGCCGGACTGGAAAAACCTGCACTGTCCATCAGCACGATGGCGTCGGCACCGTAGCGCTCCATGAGTTGTGCTTGTTTCCGCAGCACTTTCGGCGACGCCATGTGAGCCATCATCAGTACGCCGTACGCCTCTTTTCCGGCGGCCTTGGTCTGCTCGATGAAACGCGCGGTAATATTCGCTTCGGTGCAGTGGCTCGCGACCCGGATCACGTCCACGCCGATATCCAGTGCCATATCGATATCCGATGCCTTTCCGAATCCCGGAATGAAGTGAACCCCAAGGCGGCTGTTTTTCAGCCGTTCACGCGCAATCGCCAGCATCGTACGGTCATCGACGGCGGCATGGCCCAATAGGCTTGACGATGCCCCCAGCCCGTTGCCGTGCCCGACCTCGACGATGTCAATTCCGGCCGCATCAGCCGCGGCTGCGTATCCGGCGATCTGCTCCGCCGTCAATTGATGGCGAATGGCGTGGTTACCATCGCGCAACGTCGAATCGCTAATAAAAATTGACACGATAGTCCTTATCTGGCGAGCGCATGCCTGTGCTCCGCCACCGCAACGGCTGCGCAATTGATGATGTCCAGGTTGCCGGCATAGCTCGGCAGATAGTCGCCGCTGCCCCGAACCGTCAGACCGACTAAAATCTGGCCGCGATCCTCCATCGGCCCGGTGATCAGTTCATACCCCGGCACATAGGCCTGAACCCGCTTGGTCATCGCATCGATGCCGGCTTCCACCCGAGCGAAATCACGATACCGGGCCGTGGCATACAACGTGGTCTGCATGCTAATGCCGGGCTCCGCGGGATTGATATTCAGGATGGCCTTGGTGTGCGCCGCCCCCGTGAACGATGCAAGCGCGGATTCCGTCGTCGTCAGGTACTCGTTGATGTTTTCCCGCGTCGCCATGCCCGCGCTGCGCGACGAGATGGTCGATACGACTTCGATGTAGTCGATTTCGTCGACCGCTCGGGCCAGTGCATACGCGAGCGGCAGGCTAGCCTGGCCGCCGCACGTGATCAGGTTCACGTTTTGCGCCGTACCGACATCTTCCAGATTGATCGAAGGGACGCAAAGCCGGCCAAGCTTTGCGGGCGTCAGATCTATCACGAACTTTCCGGATTGCAGGAAGAACGGGTTGTTGACTGCATGCGCCGCCGCCGATGTCGCGTCAAACACCATATCGAATTGATCGACGTTGTCTCTGAGAAAATCCAGACCTTCGCAGGATGTCGGCACACCATGCTCCCGCACGACACTCAATCCCTCGCTATTGGCGTTTCGTCCGACAACGAATGCCAGGGATAGATTGCGGGATGCCTTTACCTTGAACATCAAGTCGACGCCGATACCACCCGAGCCCAGGATGGCCACCCTGGTCCGCAACGACTCTCTCGTCATTGTTCACCTCTGCTGGATTACGCGATCAATACCATCGGCGTGCTCCGATGCCAATGATGTAATGGATCAGCTACACCACCCGGCCTGAGCCGTCCAGCAAGCACTCTGCTTCGTCGTCAGGCGGTATGGGTAGCGCGTTTGTATGCAGGATATGAGTCGCGACCCAAAGGCGTCTTGTACGTTTGTGCGAAGCAGCGTCGCGACGCTGCTTCCCCGACTCCGCCTTTCGCTTCGATAGGCCTGTTCTGTCCGGGCCGCGCAGACGCATGCGCGAGCATACCGATGCATTCGTGCGCGACCGGTACACGTTTCGGCCGGCGACGCGACAGACGGCAGACAACGCAAGTCTGTTTGTGCTGAAACCGACGATGAACCATGAGGTTACGTGCCGGCGGTCACGCTGGAAATTGTGTATAAGCCGATGGCCTATAGGCCCCAGCACTCCCGTTAAAACCTTAAATATGATCGAAATCGCAGTTTGGCCATCCATTCAACCGCCTGGAAGGCCCGCTCATATCGAACCCACGATTTGGCCATATACAGCAATATCGACGTAGCCTCTTTATGTAAATCATCGCTTAGTCTCGGCCTTCCCGTCACGCTCAAGTCAAACCTCCGCGACCCTCTATCTTGAGCATTCTGTAAATGCTGATCTAAAACAGCAGCAGCCTCCGAATACCGAAACGCATCCACTATAGCCGACAAGAGCGCCCACATCTTGTATCGCTTCAGCCACTCCAACATCTCGTTCTTTACAACAGAAGTATCGTGAACATCAGTGGGGAGCCTATCTGTATCACCCCACTGCTGCACCGAAATTTCATAATTCGGATGTGGCGCTATACAAACGGCACTCGCTTTAAAAACATCGTCTATCGAGATTCAACCATGATTAATTTGCATCGGAAAATTTATTAAAATCGCTTAGAACTACGCCTTTTATTATTTTACTGCCGCGCAACCCGGCTCCAGGAAATCTATTTTATCGATGATCGACGTGGATTGATGTTGATTATGGGTGCCTATATGGCGCCTACATAATGAGATAAAGATATAAATTCAATCTAAATAGCAACACCCGAACCATTTAATTATATGAGTTTATAAAATTCAATGCGCCATCAAACATCCGGATCCGGAATCCGTGTGCCACGAGATCATTCAGCGTTGAGCAGTCCTCCCAACGTGCCCTCGGACGAGGCAATCTACGAGGGCTTGACGGACAAGCCTCGAATTTTCAGTCGATCGATTGCCGTCGCTTTTTCCCTTCCAGCCGGCCTTGCCGAGCGCCGTGAACCGCGGGCCGTTGCGACACGAGACCTCGCGGCCCATCATCACGCAATCGGCACCCCGCCGCCGAATCCGTCGCGTCGTCAGCTCGAATCGCCCCGCCTGTCGGCCGCTCGCCACAGCTCACAGCGACGGACAAATACCGTTGTCGACTGGCCGCATGCGCGAATCCAACGCGAAAACTGAAAGACTGAATTGCTGCTGCGCGAGCGAACGACGCCGCTATATTGTCGACGACCAGCCCTTTCACAAAGGACTGCGAACAATATCCGTCAACCTCCAATCGAGACATCCATCCATGAATAAAACGACACGGCTGCTGCGCATGACTTGCGCGCTCGCCTGCTGCGGCCTGTTCTCCCACGCGCATGCGCAAAGCAGCGTCACGCTGTACGGCATCGTCGACACCGGGATCGACTTCGCGTCGAACGTCGGCGGCCAGCACCTGTGGCAGATGGCGAGCGGCGTCAGCGCCGGAAGCCGCTGGGGGCTGCGCGGCCGGGAAGATCTGGGTGGCGGGCTCGCCGCGATCTTCGATCTCGAAAGCGGCTTCAATTCCGCGAACGGCGGGCTCGGCAGCGGCCTCGCGTTCTCCCGCAACGCCTACGCCGGGCTGTCGAGCGAGCGCGTAGGCACGCTGACGCTCGGCCGCCAGTGGGATCCGGTCGTCGACCTGATCGAGCCGTACTCGCTGAACAGCTATTACGGCGGCTGGTATTTCTCGCACCCGAACGACATGGACAACCTCGACAACGGCTTTGCGGTCAGCAATGCCGTCAAATACACGAGCCCGACGATCGCCGGCTTCACCGGCGAGGCGCTCTACTCGTTCGGCGGCCAGCCCGGCCGCTTCTCCGACAACTCGGCCTACAGCGCGGCCGTCGCGTATACGAACGGGCCATTCTCGGCCGGCGTCGGCTATCTGCGCGTCAACGATCCGGAGCAGGCAGTGCAGAGCTACCAGAACGGCGACGGCTACACGAACGCGGTATACGGCAACTATCTCGAGAACGCGCGCAGCCAGAACATCTTCGCGGCAGGCGCGTCGTACCAGATCGGCAAGGTCAAGCTGATGGGCAACTTCAGCAACGTCGATTTCCAGCAAGGCGACGACGAGCAGGACGTGAAGTTCCAGAACTACGAGATCGCCGGCACGCTCGCGGCCACGAGCCAGCTCAACTTCGGCCTCGGCTATACCTACACGAACGGCCGTGACCATGCGACCGGCCAGGAGCCGAAATACCGGCAGCTGAACGCGAGCGCCGAGTACGAACTGTCGAAGCGCACGGCCGTCTACGCGCTCGCGGCGCTGCAGATGGCGTCGGGCGGCGCCGTCGCGCAGGTCGCGGGCTTCGATCCGTCGTCGAACGGCCGCCAGGCGGTCGGCCGGATCGGGCTGCGTCATACGTTCTAGGCAATTTTGCATCCGGGCCGGCCTCCGACGTTCCGGAAGCCGGGTCCGGCATCGCCTCGATCGACACGCCCGTCGCACCGTCGCACCGTCGCACCGTCGCACCGTCGCGCGGCGACGCATCATCCGCCGGTCCCCGGGGCCGGCGCAACTGACGAACACGCCGGGTCAGTTCGGCAGGCTGATCGCCAGTTGCTCGTCCTCGAGCAGTTGCGTGAGCGACCCGTGCAGGCGCTCGAGGCTCCGCGGCGGCAGCGCGAAGCTCGCCCAGCCGAGCCCCGTGTGCCGCAGCAACAGCACCGCGCCGCCGTACAGCGGATGGCGCTCCGCATACCAGCACGGGTCCATTTCCGTCACGAACTGCTGCGCGCGCGGCGGCATCTCGGGCACCGCCGGCTGCATCGACGCGCGCAGCAGGCTCAGATACTGGATGACCGCGTCGACGTCCTCCGGATCGAGCACCGCGGCGCCACGTTCGATCGACACCAGCACCACCGGCTTGCCGTGCTCCTGGATCATCTTGATACTCAGCGGCTGCGTCATTTCTGCGTTCCTTGTCACGACTTATATCGTCCTATTATCGGCAGCCGCGCCACACGCTCACCTGAAGATTTGGTGTCGCTTCATGAAGTTTTTTTTAGATGACGAACGACACCGGGAAACCGTTCTTCGTGTGCTTGAGCAGCAGATAGCCCCGCCTTCCCCGCCGCTTCCTTAAACGAAATTTCATCCATCCCGCGTCGTTTTTTAAGCGTGAGCGGCAGGCACGCATCCCATAATCGGCTCGCTACCCTGCCGCTCACGCGTTGCAGGACGCGCCGATCGATCATCGCCGGCGCATGCCTCCCAACCCCACCCTTGCGCGGATCATGAATCAACTGCAAGCGATGCGCGTCTTCACGCGCGTAGTCGAGTTGTCGAGTTTCAATCTCGCCGCCCGCCAGCTCGGGATGTCTGCTGCCGCGGTCACGCGCAGCGTCGGCATGCTCGAAGCGCACCTGAACATGCGCCTGCTGAACCGGACGACCCGCAGCCTGTCCCTCACCGAAACCGGCCGCGAATACCTCGACGGTTGCCGCACGATCATCGAGAAGCTCGACGAGATCGAATCGAACCTCGTGCAGGCCACCCGCGACCCGCGCGGCACGCTGCGGATCGCGGCGTCGGCGACCTCCGTCGCGGCAGGCCTCGGCCTCCTGCTGTCGGCGTATCGCGCCGCCCATCCGCGTGTCCGGTTCGACGTGACGACGTTCGACACGCATGTCGACATGGTCGAGGGCGGCTACGACGTCTGCTTCTGCGACGATCGCCGCCTGATCAAGGCGACCTTCGTCTCGCGCATGCTGATGAGCGTGCGCGACGTGGTCGTCGCGTCGCCCGAGTACCTCGCGCGCCACGGCACGCCGAACGACCCCGGCGAACTGAACGAACACAGCCTGCTGACCGTGTCGAACGGCACGGCCCGCAGCTGGGAGTTCTCCGACGTCGACGGCGCCTACCGCGTCTATACCGGCAACGCGCTGGCGTCGTCCGGCAGCATGATGGTGCGGATCGCGGCGCTCAATCACATGGGCATCACGCAATTGCCGCATCCGCTCGTCGCCGACGATCTCGCGCGCGGCACGCTGCTGCCGCTGCTCGAACGTTACGAAGTCAACGGCGGCCCGCGCTGCGTGTCGATGCTTTACCCCAGCCGCAACTATCTGTCGACGAAAGTGCGCAGCTTCATCGACTACGTGGTCGACCACTATCGCGCGCTCGAACGCGACACCGTGCAGCTCTCCGCCGCCTGACGCCCCGGGCCGCTCCGTCGATGACACACATCCTGACGATCGAAGACGATCCGCTGATCGCGGATCACATCACGCGCGCGCTGCGAGCCGCCGGCCACCAGGTGGACGTCGCGCGCACCGGCCGCGACGGCATGGCCCGCGCGATGAGCGCCGACTACGACGTCGTCACGCTCGACCGCATGCTGCCGGATCTCGACGGCCTCACGATCCTCGCGACGATGCGCGGCGTCGGCCTCGACACGCCGGTGCTCGTGATGAGCGCGATGTCCGATGTCGACCAGCGCATCCAGGGGCTGCGCGCGGGCGGCGACGACTATCTCGTCAAGCCGTTCTCGCTCGACGAGATGTGCGCGCGCATCGACGTGCTGATCCGCCGGCGGCCGCGCGGCCCGCAGGTCGAGACGGTGCTGCGCGCCGGCGAGCTCGAACTCGACCTGGTGCGGCGTCGCGTCACGCTCGGCGGGCACGAGCTCGCGCTGCTGCCGACCGAATGGCGCGTGCTCGAATTCATGATGCGCCACGCGGGGCGCGTGCTCACGCGCACGATGATCTTCGAAGCGGTATGGGGCTGCCGCTTCGATCCGGGCACGAACCTGATCGACGTGCACGTCGGCCGCCTGCGCAAGAAGGTGAACCGGCCCGGCGCCGGGCCGTTGATACGCACGATCCGCGGCTCGGGCTACATGCTCGGCTGAATCGGGCCGCCGCCACCTAAAACTTGTTTCATCTTTTTAGCGACCGGCTGTTAGGGGCCGCTCCGCAGAATGCGGTCATCGGCTGCGCATCGGTGTTTTCCCGAGGCCGCGCGCATCCGGCTCTTCTTCACGACGCTTTTGAACGGAGCAGCACCCCATGCTGAAAATTGTCCGGCTCGCGCTTGTCCGGCCCTATACGTTCGTCGTGCTGGCGCTGCTGATCCTGATCGCAGGTCCGCTCGCGGCGGTGCGCACCCCCATCGACATCTTCCCGGACATCCGCATTCCGGTGATCAGTGTCGTCTGGAACTATTCCGGCCTGCAGCCGGACGACATGTCCGGCCGGATCGTCACGTACTACGAGCGCACGCTCGGCACCACGGTCAACGACATCCAGCACATCGAATCCCAGTCGTTCCGCAGCTTCGGCATCGTCAAGATCTTCTTCCAGCCGACCGTCGACATCCGCACGGCCACCGCGCAGGTCACGTCGATCTCGCAGACGGTGCTCAAGCAGATGCCGCCCGGCACCACGCCGCCGCAGATCCTCAACTACAACGCGTCGACCGTGCCGGTGCTGCAGATCGCGTTGAGCAGCAACACGCTCGACGAGCAGAAGCTGGAGGACTACGCGGAGAACTTCATTCGCCCGCAGCTGCTGTCGGTGCCCGGCGTCGCGATTCCGACGCCATATGGCGGCAAGGCGCGGGAGGTGCAGATCGACCTCGATCCGCAGGCGCTGCAGTCGAAGGGGCTGTCGGCGCAGGACGTCGCGCACGCGCTCGCGCAGCAGAACCAGATCATCCCGGCCGGCACGCAGAAGATCGGCCGCTTCGAATACAACATCAAGCTCAACAACAGCCCGCTCGCGCTCGACGCGCTGAACGACCTGCCGATCAAGTCGGTCGACGGCACGACCATCACGATCCGCGACGTGGCGCACGTGCGCGACGGCTTCCCGCCGCAGAGCAACATCGTGCGCGTCGACGGCCATCGCGCCGTGCTGATGAGCATCCTGAAGAACGGCTCGGCGTCGACGCTCGACATCATCGCGGGCGTGAAGGCCAAGCTGCCGCTGATCGAACAGACGCTGCCGCCGGGCCTGAAGCTCGTCACCATGGGCGACCAGTCGACCTTCGTGAAGGGCGCCGTCAGCGGCGTGGCACGGGAAGGCATCATCGCCGCCGCGCTGACCTCGCTGATGATCCTGCTGTTCCTCGGCTCGTGGCGCTCCACGCTGATCATCGCCGCGTCGATTCCGCTGGCCGTGCTCTCGGCGATCGCGCTGCTCGCGGCCACCGGCGAGACGCTCAACGTGATGACGCTCGGCGGCCTCGCGCTCGCGGTCGGGATCCTGGTCGACGACGCGACGGTGACGATCGAGAACGTGAACTGGCACCTCGAACAGGGCAAGGACACCCGTGCCGCGATCGTCGACGGCGCGAAGCAGATCGTGATGCCCGCACTGGTCTCGCTGCTGTGCATCTGCATCGTGTTCGTGCCGATGCTGATGCTCGACGGCATCTCGCGCTTCCTGTTCGTGCCGATGGCCAAGGCCGTGATCTTCTCGATGGTGTCGTCGTTCGTGCTGTCGCGCACCTTCGTGCCGATGCTCGCGCAATACCTGCTCAAGCCGCACGCATCGGCCGGCCATGCGTCGGGCGAAATGGCGGCGATCATGGATCCGCACGCGGGCCACGCGGGCGCGCACGACGTGCCGCCCTCGTCCAATCCGCTGGTGCGCTTCCAGCGCGCGTTCGAGCGCCGCTTCGAGGCCGTGCGCGCGTCGTACCGGATCCTGCTGGGCCTCGCGCTCACGCGCCGCAAGCCGTTCGTCATCGGGTTCCTGTGCGTGGTGGCCGCGTCCTTCCTGCTCGCGCCGTGGCTCGGCCGCAACTTCTTCCCGGCCATCGATTCGGGCGAGATCTCGCTGCACGTGCGCGCGCCGGTCGGCACGCGCGTCGAGGAAACCGCCGCCGAGTTCGACCACATCGAGAACACGATCCGCGGCGTGATTCCGCCGTCGCAGTTGCGCGCGATGATCGACAACATCGGCCTGCCGAAGAGCGGGATCAACCTGACCTACAACAACAGCGGCACGCTCGGGCCGCAGGACGGCGACATCCTGATCTCGCTGTCGAAGGATCACGCGCCGACCGCCGGCTACGTGCGCACGCTGCGCGAACTGCTGCCGCGCGCCTATCCGGGCACCACGTTCTCGTTCCTGCCCGCCGACATCGTCAGCCAGATCCTCAATTTCGGCTCGCCCGCCCCGGTCGACCTGCAGGTGGCCGGCCCCAACCAGCGCGCGAACCTCGAGTACGCACGCGAGCTGTACCGCAAGCTGCGCCTGATCGCAGGCATCGCCGACACGCGCATCCAGCAGGCCAGCACCTACCCGCAGTTCACGGTGGCGGTCGACCGCACGCGCGCCGACCAGCTCGGCATCACCGAGCAGGACGTGACGAACTCGGTGGTCGCGACGCTGGCCGGCACCAGCCAGGTCGCCCCGACCTACTGGCTCAATCCGCGCAACGGCGTGTCCTACCCGATCGTCGCGCAGACGCCGCAGTACCGGATGACCACGCTGTCGGCGCTGCAGAACCTGCCGGTCACCGGCGCCAGCGGCCAGTCGCAGCTACTCGGCGGCCTGGCCACGATCACGCGCGGCGTCGGCAACGCGGTGGTGTCGCACTACAACATCGAGCCGCTGTTCGACATCTACGCGACGACCCAGGGCCGCGACCTCGGCGCGGTCGCGGCCGACATCGACGGCATCGTCAAGGCCACCGCGAAGGATCTGCCGAAGGGCTCGACCGTCACGCTGCGCGGCCAGGTGCAGACCATGAACGGCGCGTTCGCCGGCCTGCTGCTCGGCCTCGTCGGCGCGATTGCGCTGATCTACCTGCTGATCGTCGTGAACTTCCACTCGTGGGCCGACGCGTTCGTGATCGTCTCGGCGCTGCCGGCCGCACTGGCCGGCATCGTCTGGATGCTGTTCACCACGCACACGCCGCTGTCGGTGCCGGCGCTGACCGGCGCGATCCTGTGCATGGGCGTGGCGACCGCGAACTCGATTCTCGTCGTCAGTTTCGCGCGCGAGCGCCTGGCCGAAACCGGCAACGCGCTGGCGTCCGCACTCGAGGCCGGCTTCACGCGGTTCCGCCCGGTGCTGATGACGGCGCTCGCGATGATCATCGGCATGGCGCCGATGGCGCTCGGCCTCGGCGACGGCGGCGAGCAGAACGCGCCGCTCGGCCGCGCGGTGATCGGCGGCCTCGCGTGCGCGACGATCGCGACGCTGTTCTTCGTTCCCGTCGTGTTCAGCCTCGTGCATCGGCGCGACGCGCTGAAGCACGACGCTTCCCGCGCTTCCTCCCCTTCCGCGTCCGGAGCTTCCCATGTCCACTGAGATCGATATCAAGTCGCCGAAACGGCTGCCCAACCTCAAGCTCGTCGCCACGATCACCGCGCTGATCGCGGTCGGCATCGTGACGACCGGCGTCGTCGGCCGCGCGCATGCGAAACAGGAAATGACGACCTGGTCCGCCGAGCAGGCCGTGCCGACCGTGGTCGCCTACACGCCGTCGACCGGCGCCGACGGCAGCACGCTGGTGCTGCCGGGCCATCTGTCCGCGTTCGAAAGCGCGCCGATCCACGCGCAGGTGTCGGGCTACCTGCATGCGTGGTACACCGACATCGGCGCGCACGTGAAGTCGGGCCAGCTGCTCGGGCTGATCGACACGCCCGAGCTCGACCAGCAGCTGCAGCAGGCGCGCGCCGACCTGCAGAGCTCGCTCGCCAACGAGAAGCTGGCCGCGTCCACGGCCGCGCGCTGGACCAGGATGCTTGCGCAGGATTCGGTGTCGCAGCAGGAAACCGACGAGAAGACCAGCGACCTCGCCGCCAAGCAGGCGATCGTCGCGGCCAACGAGGCCAACGTGCGGCGCCTCGACGCGCTCGAGGCGTTCAAGCGCATCGTCGCGCCGTTCGACGGCGTGGTCACCGCGCGCAAGACCGATATCGGCCAGTTGATCTCGGCCGGCGGCGGCGCGGGCCCCGAGCTGTTCGCCGTGTCCGACGTGCACCAGATGCGCGTCTACGTCAGCGTGCCGCAGAACGAGGCGGCCGCGATCCGCCCCGGCATGACGGCCACGCTGACCGTGCCCGAACATCCGGGCGAAACCTTCCATGCGACGCTCGCCGACACCGACGACTCGATCGCCGATTCGACCGGCACGCTGCTCGTGCAGTTGATGGTCGACAACCGCGACGGCAAGCTGATTCCGGGCGAATACACCGAAGTGCATTTCGCGCTGCCGGCCGGCAGCAGCCACGTGCTGACGATTCCGGCCAGCTCGCTGATCTTCCGGCAGGCAGGCCTGCAGGTCGCCGTGGTCGGCAAGGACAACCGCGCGGTATTCAAGCCCGTGACGGTCGCGACCGATCTCGGCACGCACGTGCAGATCGCGACCGGCCTCGCTCCGGACGATCGCGTGATCGACAACCCGCCGGACTCGCTGGCCGCGGGCGACCCGGTCAGGCTCGCGGCGCCGGCCCGCACCGTCGCGGCGGCCGCGTGCGACACGGAGCGTGCGAATGGCTAACCGGGTTCGGCTCTGCGCGATGCTCGCCGGCATCGCGTTCCTCTCCGCATGCTCGTTCGCGCCCGTCTATCACGCACCGCGGACGGCGTTGCCGGCCAGTTTCAAGGAAGCGGGCGGCTGGCAGACCGCGAAGCCGGCCGACCGCATCGCGCGCGACGGCTGGTGGAAGGCGTTCCGCGATCCGGTGCTCGACCGGCTCGAAGCGCAGGTGGCCGCGGCCAACCCCGACGTGGCCGCCGCCGTGGCCCGTCACGACGAAGCCGCCGCGCTGTTCGACCAGGCGCGCTCGGGGCTGTTTCCGACCATTGGCCTCGGCGCGCAGGTCTCGAGCAACCGGCAATCGGCCACGCGGCCGCTGCGCGGCTCGAACCAGCCGGACGTGTACGGCTCCAACACGCTCGACGCCGGCTTCGACTACGACCTCGACCTGTGGGGGAAAGTCCGCAACGAAGTCGCGGCCGGCCGCGCCGACGCGCAAGCCAGCGCCGACGATCTCGCGTCGGTGCGGCTGAGCCTGCAGGCCAGCCTCGCGAACGCGTACTTCAACCTGCGCGGGCTCGACCAGCAGCAGCAACTGCTGGCCGACACGATCGCGACCTACCGGCGCGCGCTGCAGTTGACGATGAGCCGGCACGAAGGCGGCATCGCGTCCGATCTCGACGTCTCGCGCGCACAAACGCAGCTCGATTCGGCCCGTGCATCGGCCGAGGACGTGCGCGCGCGGCGCGCGCTCTACGAGCACTCGATCGCGACGCTCACGGGCGTACCGGCGTCGTCGTTCTCGCTGACGCCGGACCTGGGCGTCGCGTACCTGCCGACGATCCCGGCCGGCATTCCCGCCACGCTGCTGCAGCGGCGTCCCGACGTCGCGGCCGCCGAGCGCCGCATGGCGGCCGCCAACGCGAAGATCGGCGTGGTGCGCGCGGCGTTCTTCCCCGACGTCACGCTCGGGCTGATCGGCGGGTACCAGAGTTCCGGGCTCGGCCACTGGCTCAGCGCGCCGAACGAGATCTGGTCGATCGGGCCCAGCCTCGCGCTGACGCTGTTCGACGGCGGCCGCCGCCAGGCGCTCACCGACCAGGCGCACGCGAAACTGGCCGAGAACGGCGCGCGGTATCGCGCGGTGGTGCTCGCCGCGTGCCAGCAGGTGGAGGACAACCTCGCGCTCACGCACCACCTCGGCGACGAAGCCGCTCGCGAGCAGGAAGCGCTCGACGCGGCCGAGCGCACGCTGCAGTTGTCGATGTCGCGCTATCGGGACGGCGTCGTCAGCTATCTCGACGTGGTGACGGCGCAAACCACCGAACTCAATACGAAGGTCGCGATGCTGGAGCTGGACACGCGCCGGCAACTGGCGGCGGTGGGGTTGATCGCCGCGCTGGGCGGCGGGTGGTCGACGGATGAAGCCGCACCCGGAGCGCAGGCGCCGGCCCGTTCCGCGACCTGACACCCTCGCGACACGCGGGAGGCGTGTCGCCTTTCAAGGCACCCGTCGCGATGACGGGTGCCGTTTTTTACATCGATCCGGCCGCTCAGAACTTGTGGCGGATACCGGCCGCGACCACGGCCTGCCGGTCGTTGCCCGACGCGGCAAGATTGAAGATCCCCGCGTTGCCGAGCACCGCGACGCCGTCCGCGCCCGTCACGCGCTGGTACACGCCTTCGAGATAGAGATCGGTGCGGCGCGACAGCGCATAGTCGGCCTGCAGCATGAACTGGTTCCACTTCGGCGCGACGCTGCGGCCCGCATCGTCGAAACGGCCCTGCGTGAACGTATACGAGCCGCCCAGCGAAAAGGCCGGCGTCAGGAAGTAGCGCCCGTTCAGTTCGTAGTTGCTGAAGGTCAGCAACTGGCCGTTCACGGCGCCGTACGCGCCGCCTTGCGACAGTTCGCGCGGATCGTTCAGGATCGTTCTCGTATAGACGAGGCCGATCGCCGCATGCTCGAACGCGTAATGCGCGCCGGCGCCGAACGTGCGCCAGCGGCCGCCGGCCAGCATCGCATCGCCGTCCGAACTGCTCAGCGATCCGCCCGTGTTCTGCGGCGCGTTCACGCCGCCCGGCTGGTTGGACTGCAGGTACGCGACCGCGAGGTCGACCGGGCCGTTCGCGTACTGCGCGCCGACGCTGTACGCGTTGTTGTTGCTGAACCCGCCGCCCTGGTTGCTGAAGCCGTACGCGCCGCCGAACGTGAAGCCGCCGTAGTCCGCGCTGCGGAATTTCACCGCGTTGTTCATCCGCGTGTCGTTGGCGAGGTTATCGTTGTCGTACGGGTGATCGGCGATGTTGCCGCCGAATCCCGAGCCTGTCGCCGACAGCGGCGCGACGAAGTCGACCAGGAAATCGTACTGGCGGCCGAGCGTCACCGTGCCCCACTGGCGGCTGGACAGACCGACCCACGCCTGGCGGCCGAACTCGTCGCCGCCGTTGCCGAACTTGCCGTTCGCGACGTTGAAGCCGTTCTCGAGGGTGAACACGGCAGCCAGGCCGCCGCCGAGATCCTCGTTGCCGCGCAGCCCCCAGCGCGACGTGCTGACGTTGCCGCTCTGGACGCCGTAGACCGGGCCCGCACCGGCCGACGATTTCTGGTTGCTGATGTAGTCCAGGCCCGCGTCGATCGTGCCGTACAGCGTGACGCTGCTCTGCGCGTGGGCCGTGCTCGCAAGCACGCACGCGATCGCCGCCGGGATTGCCAGATATTTCTTCATGATGGTTTCGCTAGAGTGGATCGGTCTTCTCGCATCGCCGGCCAGTGTGGGATGGCCGGTCCGTCCGCGATGCGATGGCGCACAATTTAGGCGGCGGGCATGACAGCGCCGTTATCAAAACGGCCCGAAAAATGAAACCTTCTTCATGTTCGCGATGCAACGGTTTCATGTCCGCCCAGACGCTGCGCCCGCGCATGAATTTCTTTTCACGTTGCGTATGCCGATCCGCTAGCCACCCTCCTCTATGCTTGACCTCAACCCGATGCGCAACAGCGACACATGCCGCGCCGGGGGATGAACCCAGTCAACCATCATGAGGACTCCGAACATGAAAACCGCCCATATCGTCGCCGCCGCCATGCTCGCCGCAATCGGCACGCTGTCCGTTCCCGCGTTTGCACAGACCGGCAGCCAGCCGATGCAGATGGCTTCCGCCGTCACCAAGGATGGGGCGACCGGTGCGCAGGCCGCCGGCCAGTGGGTGCCGCCGTACGGCCAGGCGATGCACGAGAAGACGCGCGCCGAGGTCTACGCCGAACTCGTGCATGCCGAACAGGACGGGCAGCTCAAGTACCTGAACTCCACGCTCTACTCGCATTGATGCGTACCGCCGTGCGGCCGGGCGCGGTGCCCGGCTCGTGCCGTCCGCGCCGTCCGCGGCGACGCCTCCCTTTCACCGAAACGTCCGCCATTCATGAAGCTTCGTCCGTTGTTCGCCCGTTCTGTCCGTCTCGCGATCGCCGCGGTCGCCGCCGGCGTCCTGCTGTCCGGCTGTGCCGCCGCGCAGCCCGACGGCCCCGGCGATTGCGTCGGCCCGCCCGATTTCTGCGTGCCGTTCTT
The DNA here is from genome assembly GCF_902833075.1 of Burkholderia sp. BCC0405. Taxonomy (NCBI): domain Bacteria; kingdom Pseudomonadati; phylum Pseudomonadota; class Betaproteobacteria; order Burkholderiales; family Burkholderiaceae; genus Burkholderia; species Burkholderia sp. BCC0405. The sequence continues at coordinate 103,763 of NZ_CADFEO010000026.1, read as the reverse complement.
CGGCTCGTAAACGCACGACGGGCGCGCTGCCGTCGGCAGGGCGCCCGTCGCGTCTTCCGCTCGATGCGGGCCACGCCCGCGCGCTCAGGCGTCCGGCAGCGTCACCTGGTAGCCGTAACGGCTCACGGTATCGATCCGCACGCCGGGCAGGTGCCGCGCAAGCTTGCGGCGCAGCCGCGACACCACGAGATTGACGCTCGACGGATCGACATCCTCCTTGTCCTGCCAGACGTAGCGGATCAGCTGATCGCGCGGCACCGGCGCGTTCGGACGGCGCATCAGGCATTCGAGCAGCAAGCATTCGCGCCGCGTCACGGCCAGGCGCAGCTTGCCGTCCTTGAGTTCACGCGCGAGCGTGTCGAACGGGGATGCCGCCGCGACCGGGCCTTCCGTGTCGCGCGGCCCGGCCAGCCGCTGCAGCGCCTGCAGGCGCTCGTGCAGCTCGATGAACGAGTATGGCGCGCAAAAGCAGGCGTCGGCGCCCGCACGCAGCACGCGGATGCGCTCGCGCGCCGACGCCTGGCCGATCAGCACCACCAGCGCCGCGCCGCCGCCGTCGGCGACGAAACGCGGCAGCATCGCGATCAGCGCGGCGTCGCCGCCGGGCTCGAAAGCCGTCGCGACGATTGCGTCGAACGCCTCCTGCGAGGCGAGGAACAGCCCGTCGCGCAGGTCGTCGGCGCGCTGCAGGCTGTGCCCGCTCTCCTGCAGCGCCTTGTGCAGCCACGCGGCTTCCGGGTGCGGCGAAGTCACGAGCAGGACGCGCATCGTCAACGGGCCTCGCAGCGGAAAACCGCACACACGAGCAATTGCATCCGGACAAACGTCATGCCAGCGACCTCGGCCAGCATTCGATCGTCACGCGCGTGCCGGGCTCGGCATTGCCGATGCGCAGCGTGAAGTCGTGCACGTTGACGACCGCCGACACGATGCTCAGGCCGAGCCCCGCCCCGGCGAGATGCCCGGTACGGCGGCTGCGGTAGCGATGCTGCAGCACGGCCTCGCGCTCGTTGGCCGCGATGCCCGGGCCGTTGTCGACCACGTCGATGCGCGGACCGCACGGCGTGTCATGCAGCTCCAGGCGCACGGTGTCGCCCGACGTCGTGTACTTGAGCGCGTTGTCGAGCAGGTTGGTGAGCGCCTCGAACAGCAGCGCGCGATCGCCATGGATCCGCGTGACGGGCCCGACGAGCACCACGAACTGGATCGAACGGCTGTCGGCGAGCGGCTCGAACAGTTGCCCGACGTCCGTGACGAGATCCTCCAGCGCCACCTCCGCGAACCCGCCGCGCCGCTGCAGCGAACCGATTTCGGCAATGCGCAGCATCGCGCGAAAGCGGCTGAGCAGCACGTCGGTCTCGTTGCGCGCCCGCGCGACGAGGCTCGCCAGCGCCGCATCGTCGAGCCCGTCCGCGCGCTCCGCCGCGTGCGCGAGCAGCGTGTGCACGTGCGCGAGCGGTGTCCGCAGGTCGTGCGCGATGCCGTCGCAGACGCCCTTCACTTCATTCATCAGGCGCTCGACTTCCTCGAGCATGTGATTGACGAGATGCGACAGCAGGTCGATCTCGTCGTGCCCGCCGATCGGCAGCCGCTGCCCGAGGTCGCCCTGCGCGATGCGCTGCGTGATGCGCCGAACTTCCTTCAGGCGCTGCATCTGCCGGACGCTGAGGATCAACCCGCCGACGACGCCCGCGGCAAGGCAGAACAACCCGCCGCCGACGAGCGCCTGGATGATCGCCGCGCGGATCCTCAGGATGTGCGTGAGGTCGCGCCCAAGCACCAGAATGTCGCCGTTGGCGCGCCGCTCCGCCATCGTGCGGACGACCGGCGGCACCTGGTCGCCCGCGATCGTCATCGTGTGATCGAGCGTCACGCCGTTGCGGTTCGGCTGGAGGCCGGCCGGCAGCGCCAGCACGTCGCCCGCGATGTGCTTGCCGTCCGCGGTGAAGAGCCCGTAATAGTTGGTGTGCATCCGCTCGCGCTCGATCCGGTGCTGAATGGCGGCAGGAAGCTGGTCCTCCTGGATCGAATCGAAGTAGATCATCTGCCAGTCGATCACCACATCGGTTTCGCGCTCCATGTCGTGCGTGATCACCGATGCGATGTAGCCGAGCAGCAACATCACCGAGATGGAAAACGTCACGGCGTAGACGGACACGAGCCGGAACGTGCTGGAGTACCAGCGCCGCTTGGGCGCCGGCTGGACGTGATGCGTGGAGGACGTCAAGGCAGCGGGCTCAACCAAGGATGTAACCGGCACCGCGTACCGTCTGGATCATCTGTTTCGCATCGGGCGGATCGATCTTCTTGCGCAGCCGGCCCATGTGCACTTCGATCAGGTTGGTGCCGGGATCGAAGTGATAGCCCCATACGGCCTCGAACAGCATCGTGCGCGTGATGGTCTGCCCGGCATTGCGCATCATGTATTCGAGCACGCGGTACTCGGTCGGCAACAGCGCGATTTCCTCGCCGTCGCGAAACACCTTGCGCGAGATCAGGTCGAGCCTGAGCGGCCCGACGGTCAGGCTCGTGTCGAACTGCTCCGGCGCCGTCTGGCTCCGGCGCAACAGCACTTCGAGGCGCGCGGCCATTTCCTCGGGATCGAACGGTTTGGTCAGGTAGTCGTCGCCGCCCGCGCGCAAGCCGCGAACGCGTTCGTCGACATCGCCGAGCGCACTCAGCATCAGCACCGGGGTGCGCACGCCGACGCTGCGCATCGTGGTCAGGATCGTGAGGCCGTCGACGACCGGCAGCATCCGGTCGAGCGTGATCACGTCGAATTCGTTGCCGAGCGCGCGGGCCATGCCGTCGCGCCCGTTCGCCACCCATTCGACCGTGAAACCGCGACCTGTCAGTTCTCTGACGATTTCATTCGCGGTGATTTCGTCATCTTCGATCGTGAGGACGTGCGCCACGGCCGCACCGTCGCGGGACAGCTTGTTGGGCAGGACCGGCTGGTTACCCGGGGAAACTGATAATGCCATATACGATTCTCGTCTTCATCGAAGGGACGCATGCGCTTCGACTCCCGATGGCCGAACGCGCTCGGATGGAGACTACACGCGCGCGCGTAAATCGTGCACGTCGACTTCATGAAGAAAATTTCATATACGGCGAGATCGCGGCCCGGCCGTTGCCGGCACCGGCCGGCCAGGCGCGCGATGACGCGGGACGCCGGGAACCGGCCGGCATCCGGAAAATTGCGACACCATGCCGCACCATCATTGGCGAGCGCGGGCCACCGGCGGTCGTGGCCGGGCGCGTCGCGATGCATGCAATCAGCCGCGCGGCGGCGACCCGTCCGGCTTGCCGGCCACCCGCTGCGATGCGACGGCATGCGCGGCGTCCTCCGCACGATGCAGGCGCTCGACCTTCGTCTGCGCGAGCGTCGCGTCGGCAATCGCGAGCCCCGTTCCCTGCACCTTCGCGAACGCCAGCACCGGCGAGCACACCAGCGCGACGAGCGCGGCCATCCTGACGGTCGTTTTCATGCCTTTCCTCCTGCGGGCCGCGCCGTGCGCAGCGTCGATTGATCACCGGCTCGACGATACGCACGAGCCGCTAACCGTTCGACAGCGCGCACATGAAGGTTTCTTTAACGTCCGACGCACGCGATGAAGGCGGCCTCGACACGCACCGCCCCGGATAAAACTTGTTTCATCTTCGCGCTGCCGTTTCGATAGTCCGCCGCCCCTAACCTTCGTCGGGCAGTCGACGTTGGCATCCCACCGTACGGCCTGTTCCCAACGCTTCCCAGGAGTCGAAGATGAATCATCCCGCCCGTTACCTCGCCTGTGCCGCGCTGCTCGTGCTGAGCGTCTCCGCGCACGCCGCGCCGAAGCTCACGTCGGCGCAATGCAACGACTATCCGTTCGTGCACACGAAAGGCCCGGTCTCCCATCGGCAACTGGTCAACGAGCTGAACGAGCTGGAGTCCGTCGGCTACAACCCGGCGTCGGGCGACGAAAGCAGCTATCCGGACGATATCGATACGGCGCAGGCGCGCCTGATGCAGAAATATCAGAAGGATTGCGCGGGCGCCGCCAACACGGTCGCGTCGAACGGCAACTGAAGCGCCAGCGGCAACCGATCTCCGAGTTTGCGCGCTTGCCTTACGGCTGCGCGCTTTTTTTCGTCATCCGAACGGATTCGCCATCATGCGCGCAGACGGCACGACGCTTCCGGAGAGACGCGGCCCGTTCGACATCACGCGCTCATGCGCGGCGACGAACGCGAAACGAGCGCCGATCGGAGATGGATCGACATGGCCTGATGCCGCCCGCCACGCCTGCATGGCGCCTGCACGATGAAAGCAGGTCGACGATGCGTCAACGACCCGCCGCGCGAATCATTTGCTTGTTCTATAAATTCGAACCCCGTCACACATCCGGATCCGGAATCCTTGCCGACTGGATCACGACCAGCGTATCCCCCGCCTCGATCCTGCACGGCGGATCCTCATAGAACGAAAAGATCTTCCCGCACCGGTCGAGCCCGACGACGATCGCGCCCGGCACGACGTTCGTCATGCAACCGATCTCGCTTGGCATCGCCTCGCGCTCCAGCAGCGTCGCGCGCCCGCGCGTCGACAGCATGTCGTTCACGAACGGCACGATATAGCGGCTGTGCACCGCATCCGCGAGCAGCAGCGCGCCGATCTTCGTCGACGACACGATCACGTCGGCGCCCGCCTGCCGCAGTTGCCGCTGGTACAGGTTCTCCTGGATCCGCACGACGATCTTCGTATCGGGCGCGATGCTGCGCACCGACAGCGTCAGCAGGATCGCGGTCGGATCGTCGGTCACCGAAATGATCACGGCCTTCGCTTCACGCACCTGCGCCTGCTGCAGCAGGTCCTCGTGCGCGGGATCGCCGAGCAATCCCGCCACGCCGAGCGACGTCGCGGCCTCGATCGCCTGCTGCTGCGAATCGATCACGATGAGCGTCGCCGGATCGACGCCGCTCTCGAGCAGCTCGCGCACGGCGATCGAACCCGACAGGCCATAACCGCAGACGACGATGTGATCGGACAATTGCTTCTGCAGGCGTTTCATGCGGAATTCCTCGACGACGCGCTGGATCACGAACTGATACGCCGTGCCCAGGAAAATGAACCAGATGACGATGCGGATCGGCACGATGAAGAACGCATCGATGAGACGCGCCCGTGCGGTGACGGGCACGATGTCGCCGTAGCCGACCGTCGCGACGGTCACCATCGTGAAGTACACGAGATCGGCGACGGTCATCGGCGTGCTCTTGGTCGAATCGCGCAGGCCGTCCCGATCGAGATACAGCACGAGGAACGCGAGCACGCACAACAGCACGACCGCACCGACACGAAACAGCAGCGTGCGCCGCGGCGACGTCGCGGGACGGGTGAACAGCATGCGTGCACGCGGCGCCTGCCACGGGTTGCGGGCGCGACGCAGGCGTGAGCGCAACGAACGGCGCTTGGCGGAAGGCGTTGCCAACGGGGGAATCTCCTGGAGGATGCGGGCTCGATTCTACGACGGGAAGACGGCGATCCGGCCCGACATCATTGCATCGATTCGACCGTTACAGCATGCTGCGCGGCCGCACCATCGTCCCGTCGACGAAACGCTGCGCACGAAACGCCGACAGGTCGAGCGACGGCGCGCCCGTGTCGATCCATTCGGCGAGCAGCCGGCCGACGATCGGCCCCATCGCGAAGCCGTGACCGCAGAACCCCGTCGCGATCGCGAGCCCCGACGGCGTGCCCGGCGCATCGATCACCGGAATGCCGTCGGGCAGCACGTCGATCAGGCCGGCCCACGACTCGACGATCTGCGCATCCTTCAGCGCGGGGAAGATCGCCTTGAGCTTCGCGAGCGCGCGCGGCGCATGCGCGCGATTCGGCCGTGGCTGCGGATCGCGCGGCTCGATCGGTCCGGTCGCACCGTTGATGCGGGCAAGCGCATCCCGCCAGGCAGCCCCGTTCACATGCAGCCGGAATTTGTCGCGCTGCGACCAGAATGCCGGCCAGAACAGGCTCAACCCGCGCAGGTGGCCGAGCGTCAGGTCGACGTCGACCTGCATGTCGTCGGCGAGATTGATCGCACCGTTCTTGCGCTGCCGGATGCCGAGGCCGTGGCCCCACACCGTCGACGCAGACACCGGCGGCACCACATTGGTGCGCATGCACGTGCCGCGTACCGCCTGTTGCGGCAGCCGGATGCCGACGCCGTCGAGCAACCTGAAGCTGGTCGCGCCGGCCGCGCAGATCACGCGCCGCGTGCGGATCGTGCCGCGCTCGGTCACGACGCCGGCCACCGCACCGCCGGCTGTCTCGATGGCGCTCACGCCGCAGCCTTCGAAGAAGCGCGCGCCCGCGTCGACGGCACGCGCGGCGAACGCGGCGGCCACGCGGCGCGGCTCGGCTTGCCCGTCGGTCGCGGTGTACAGCCCGCCGAGCGTGCGCGCCTGCGGCGAAAGGCCGCTGACGCGCTCGTCGATCTGCGCGCGCGTCAGCGTGCGCGTGTCGAGCCCGTGCTCGCGCGCGACGGCGAGCCACGCGTTGAACGACGCCCAGTCCGTTTCGTTGTCCGCAATATAGAGACAGCCGCCCTGCCGCCATTCGAGATCGAAACCGAGGGTTTCCTCTAACCCTTCCCAGATCCGCATGCCGGCCATCATCAGCGGCACCTCGGCCGCTTCGCGCCCCTGCTGCCGCACGAAGCCCCACGCGCGCGTCGACTGCTGTCCGGCGATGCGCGACTTGTCGAGCACGACGGCCTTCAGGCCGCGCAGGCCCAGGTAATACGCGGCTGCGCAGCCCATGATGCCGGCGCCGGCGATCACGATATCGGCGTCGGTCGGGAATGGTGTGCCGGCGAGGGTCAGTGCATCGTGCAGCGGATAGGTTGTCGTCATTGCTTCCTGTCAGGCGTTAATACGTCCGGATACGGACGTTGGTGGTAACGTCGTGACACACCTTTCACACAAACGCACCTTTCACGACGCTGAATAACGACCATTTTGCGGTAAAGTTATCTTTTCCGCGCGTGGCCGGTCGGCTCGCCCCTGGACGTCATGAAGACTGTCCGTCGAGACTGCCGCAAGGCGTCGTTCTGAACGTCACGATCCGTTCCCGTAGCATGACCACTGAAGCAATCACCACGGATTCCCTCGCGGTTGCCGAGCGCGTGCGCGAGCTGATGACCCGCAACGGCATCGGCAAGCGCCAGCAGACCACCGAGCTGTGCCGCATCCTCGACCTGAGTTTCTCGCAAGGCCACCGCAAACTGCGCGGCAGCAGCCCCTGGACGCTCGCGCAAATCAAGAAAGTCGCCGAAGCGTACGGCGAACCCGCCGCTCAGCTGTTCGGCGCCCAAACGCTCGACCCCGGCATGGTCGGCGCCTATTCGCAGGAAGCCTTACTTTACGCGGGCGTCGCCGAAATTCCGTGCACCGCATGGATCGGCGCGCCGCTCGAAGCCGGCGCGCGCCCCGAATTCGTCGCGTATGAACAAAACGGCCGCTGGCGCGTGCTGCGCCACACCGGCGTGCTGTACCAGAACGCGTACGACGTGCACAAGATCGAGATCTATCCGCGCCGCGCGGAGAGCGACAAGCTCGTCGTCGCGGTGATCGACCCCGATCGCGTCAGCGCGACCGAGCTGTGCCGCTATCTCGAACGGCAGGGTTTCGCGACGGCCTCGTTCGACGGCCTCGCGCCGTTCGTCGACGCGCTGCAGGGCCAGGCCTTCGATGCGGTGCTCACCGAATGGCTGTTCGACGACGGCACGGCCGCGACCGCGATCAAGGCCGTGCGCACGTCCGACAACCCGGGCGCGCCGATTTTCGTGCTGACGGGCGACCTGCTCACCGGCCGCGCGAGCGAAGCCGACATCAGCGAAGTGATCCGCGCGTTCGACGTCGTCTGCTACGAAAAGCCGGCGCGCATGGCGATCCTCAGCGCGGATCTCGCGAAACGGCTCGCACGCGGGTAACCCCCCCGGCCCGCTCCTCCTCCGGACGGCCGACGCCCGCGCGGCACGGCGGTCGTGAACAGGTGCATAGCTCAGTACAATAGCCGCACCCGTTCACGCCCACGCCGGCATCCGCCGCTCGACGCCATGGCCCGCCTCATTCCCGACGAGTGGAAAAGCCTCGCCGCGACCGGCGCGGCCGAACGCGAGCGCGAAACGCTCGCCGCGCTCGAACACGCGCTGCCCGACAGCTACACCGTGTATCACGGCGTGCACTGGACGCGCGCCGACCAGGCGTTCTCGGTATTCGGCGAGGCCGCGTTCGTCGTCGTGAGCCCGGCCGGCCGCGCGCTGCTGATCGAGCAGAAAGCCGGCTTCCTGCGCGAAACGCCGAAGGGCCTCGTGAAGGTCTACCTGCAGAAGGAACGCAATGTTCCGATCCAGCTTGCGCGCACGCAAGAGACGCTGCACCGGCGCCTGACGGCCGCGCTCGGCGCAGGCGTCTACGGCGTCGAGGCGCTGCTGTACTGCCCCGACTACTCGATCCGCGACGCGTCGATCGCCGGCGTCGCGGCCGACCGCATCGTCGATGCATCGCGCAAGGCGCAGCTCGCGCAGGTGATCCTGCGGATCCTGCCCGAGGACGACGAACACTTCCCGAACGCGCCGAAGCTCCATCATTTCCTCGCGGACGAGCTCGCGCTCACGCCCGACACGAGCGCGCTCGTCGGGCAGGCCGGCACGCTCGTCACGCGGCTGTCGGGCGGGCTCGCCACGTGGGCGCGCCAGCTCGAATTCGCGCCGTTCCGGCTGCGCGTCACCGGCACGGCCGGCTCGGGCAAGACGCAGCTCGCGGTGCAGGCGATGCGCGATGCGGTCGCGGCCGGCAAGCGCGTGCTCTACGTGTGCTTCAACCGGCCGCTCGCCGACTACATCGCGCGCATCGCGCCGCCCGGCGCGAAGATCGCGAACTACCACCAGCTGTGCGACTGGGTCGCGCGCGACGGCGGCTATACGCCCGACTTCCAGGTACCCGGCGAATTCGAGCGGCTCGAGGCGCGCTTCGCGGAAACGCCCATTCCCGAGCACTGGCGTTTCGACGTGCTGGTCGTCGACGAAGGCCAGGATTTCCATACGCCGTGGGCGGCCGCCCTGGAGCGCTTGCTGGCGCCGGATGGCGCATGGTGGTGGCTGGAAGATCCGCTGCAGAACCTGTACATGCGCGAGCCCGTCGCCCTGCCGGGCTGGGTCACGCTGAAGGCGCTCACGAACTACCGGAGCCCGCGCGACCTGCTCGAATTCGTGCGCGACATCGTCGGCCGGGTCGAGCCGCTTGCGGCCGAGCTGCGCTCGGGCAGCCCGTTCGACGGTTCGGATCCGTCGGTGTCGTCGTACGGGGAAGAAGGCGCGTCGGCAGACGCGTTGGCCGACGCCTGCATCGATGCGACCAAGCGGGCGATCACGCACGCGCTGTCGCTCGGCTTCCGCAAGCAGGACATCGCGGTGCTGTCGTATCGCGGCCGTGAAGGCTCGGTGCTCGCGCCGCTCGACCAGCTCGGCCCGCACCGGCTCAAGAGCTTCACCGGCAAGTACGACCTGTTCGGCAACCCGGAGTATCGCGAAGGCGACGTGCTGCTCGATTCGATCTACCGCTTCAAGGGCCAGTCGGCGCCGTGCGTGATCCTCACCGAGGTCGACTTCGACACGCTCGACGCGCGTGCCGCGCGCAAGCTGTTCGTCGGCGCGACGCGTGCGACGATGAAGCTGCTGATCGTCGCGTCGTCGCGCGCGGCCGCGCAACTCGCGGCCGTCTGATGTAACGGGCGGGCGGACGGCAGGCGGGCAAGCGCCCGCCCCGCCGCCGCACGCGGGTCGATCAGGCTACGCGGAACGCGCCTACCGCGCGACGCAGCCCGTCAGCCTGCTCTTCCAGTGATGCGGCAGCCGCCGCGGCCTGCTCGACGAGCGCCGCGTTCTGCTGCGACACCTGGTCCATCTGCGACACCGCGCGGTTCACCTGCTCGATCCCGTCGCGCTGCTCGTTCGACGCAGCCGCGATCTCCGTCATGATGCCCGTCACGCGACCGATCGCCTGCTGGATGTCCTGCATCGTCGCGCCGGCCACGCCGACGAGCCGCGAACCGTTCGCGACGCGCTCGACCGATTCGCCGATCAGCGTGCGGATTTCCTTCGCCGCCGACGCCGAGCGTTGCGCGAGCGTGCGCACCTCGCCCGCGACCACCGCGAAGCCGCGGCCCTGCTCGCCCGCGCGCGCGGCTTCGACTGCCGCATTCAGCGCGAGGATGTTGGTCTGGAACGCGATGCCTTCGATCGTGCCGATGATGTCGGCGACCTTCTGCGAGCTCTGGTCGATCTCGTTCATCGTGCCGATCACCTCGCCGACAACCGTCGCGCCACGCGTGGCGATCTCGCTCGCGGTATCCGCGCAGGCCTGCGCCTCCACCGCATTGTCCGCGTTCTGCTTCACGGTCGCGGTGAGCTGCTCCATGCTCGCGGCCGTCTCCTGCAGCGCGGACGCCTGTTCCTCGGTGCGCTGCGACAGGTCGGTGTTGCCGGCCGCGATCTGGTGCGTCGCCGTCGAGATCGCTTCGGAACCCTGGCTGACCTGGCGCACGGTGTCCGCGAGACTGCGCTGCATGCCGGTCACGCCCTTGACCAGCTCGGCCATCTCGTCACGCGACGACCAGCGCACTTCCGACGTCAGGTCGCCTTCCGACAGGCGGCGGAAGTGCGACAGCAGGCGATTCACCGGCTGGGTGATCGCGTAATGCAGGCCGATCGCGCAGCCAAGGCACGCGGCCAGGCCGAACGCGATACCGGCAATCGCGCCCGCGCGCATCCAGCCGTAATAGGTCTGCGCGGTGTCGTACACGTCCTTGCCGCGCGCGACCTGGTACGCATCGAGCGCATCGGTCGCCTGCGTGAGCGCGACCGACAGCGGCGGCGCTACCGACATCAGCAGCCGGTCGGCCTCGTCGCGACGGCCGTCGCGGACCGCGTCGATCATCGGCTTCAGCGCCTGCCCGATCAGCGCCTGGCGCGCGGCGTCGAGGCGGCTCGCGAGCGGGCCTTCGTCGCCGTCGTGCGGCATCGACGCGTAGCCGCGCCAGGCGGTGTCGGCCTTCGCGAGATAGTTCTCGGCCTTCTTGACGAGATCGGGCACTTCCGGCGCTTCCGGATGCAGCAGCGCGCGATCGAGCGTCGTGCGCACGATCGTGAGGTTCAGGCTGGCCGCCGACAACGCGGTCTTCGCGGCCAGTTGCTGCGTATAAGCCTCGTCGAGCGCGCGGTTCGAGCTCTGCATGCCGGCGAGGCCGATCAGCCCCGACACGACGAGCAGCACGGCGACGAGACCGAGCGTGGAGAAGATCCGCGTACGGATCGAGAAACGGGAAAACAGGGCGTTCAGGTTCATGACGGGACGTGAGCGGTGAAAAGTGCCGCGGCAATCGCTCCGCAGCACTCTGGATTACGGTTTGCCTGCAAAAAACTTGAGTCCGGCCCCGCTTCTCGCCTGATCCCGGTCAATTTTTCGCGCCGGCAATCTTCCGTTACGGCTGCAACAGATCGAGGCTGAGCAGAAATTGACTAGTCAATCATCCATGGCTATAGTTCGACACAATTCCCTGCCATGGCAGATATCTCGATGACAACCGACACCCTCCTCACTCCGCCGGCCACCGAGACGGCCCGTCGCGACGCGCCGACCGGGCTGATCGTCGCCGCGCTGCTGCTCGTCATGCTGCTGTCCGCACTCGACCAGACGATCGTGTCGACCGCGCTGCCGACGATCGTCGGCGAGCTCGGCGGGCTCGACCAGTTGTCGTGGGTCGTCACCGCGTACCTGCTCTCCTCCACCGTCGTGCTGCCGCTGTACGGCAAGCTCGGCGACCTGTATGGCCGCAAGATCGTGCTGCAGGCCGCGATCGTGCTGTTCCTCGCGGGCTCCGCGCTGTGCGGCGTCGCGCAGGACATGACGCAGCTGATCGTGCTGCGCGCGCTGCAGGGGCTGGGTGGCGGCGGCCTGATGGTCGTCACGATGGCCGCGATCGGCGATCTGGTGCCGCCCGATCGCCGCGCGCGCTACCAGGGGATGTTCGGCGGCGTGTACGGCCTCGCGACGATCATCGGCCCGCTGCTCGGCGGCTTCCTGGTCGAGCACCTGTCGTGGCGCTGGATCTTCACGATCAACCTGCCGCTCGGCTTTCTCGCGCTCGCGGTGATCGGCGCCGCATTCCGGCCGCACACCGCGCACGTGAAGCACCGGATCGACTACATGGGCGCCGCGTTCCTCGCCACCGCCCTCACCTGCGTGATCCTGTTCACGAGCGAAGGCGGCTCGCTGCTGCCGTGGACGTCGCCGCAGCTGTGGATGACGCTCGTGCTCGGCGTCGTCGCGATCGGCGGCTTCATATATGAAGAGCGGCTCGCGGCCGAGCCGATCATGCCGCTCGACCTGTTCCGCCATCGCACTTTCGTGCTGGTCAGCCTGATCGGCTTCGTCGTCGGCATCGCGCTGTTCGGCTCGGTCACGTTCATCCCGCTCTACCTGCAGGTCGTGAAGGGCTCGACGCCGTCGCAAGCCGGGATGCAGCTGCTGCCGATGATGGGCGGCATGCTCGTGACGTCGATCGTCAGCGGCCGGCTGATCTCGCGGCTCGGCTCGTACCGGATGTTCCCGATCCTGGGCACGCTGACCGGCGGCATCGCGATGGCGCTGCTGTCGACGCTGACGCTCGACACGCCGCTGCACACGATGTACGCGTACATGGCGCTGCTCGGGATCGGGCTCGGCATGGTGATGCCCGTGCTCACGCTCGCCGTGCAGAACACGGTCGAATTCCGGCACATGGGCGTCGCAACGTCGGGCGCGACGCTGTTCCGCTCGATCGGCGGCTCGCTCGGCGTCGCGGCGTTCGGCGCGCTGTTTTCGCACGGGCTGCAGTCGCGGGTGATGGATGCGCTGCCGGCCGGCACGGAGCTGCCGTCCGCGCTCGGCCCGGCCGCCGTGCACCAGTTGCCGGATGCCGTGCGCGACGCGTACCTGCATGCGTTCGCCGGCTCGCTGCATGTCGTGTATCTCGCGGCGGCGACCGTCATCGCGATCGCGTTCGTGCTCGCGTGGTTCGTCGAGGATGCGCCGCTGCGCAAGCACAACTGATCGGGATGCGCGTCGCGCGGCGCCCGGCACCGGAAACGTGCTACGCCGCAGCCTTTGGGCCTTTGACGCGCCGTACCCCATCCGCAGCGGCCCGCCGTCACGGCACCAGCACGACCGCCCCCGTCGTCGCACGCGACTCCAGCAGCCGGTGCGCATCGGCCGCCTGTTCGAGCGGCAGCCGCGCGCCGATCTCCACGTGCATCCCGCCCGCCAGCCGCTCGAGCGTCGCGCGCGCGGCGTCGCGATACCCCGCGACGTCGCGCGCGATGAAGCCGAGCACACTCGGCCGCGCCAGCGCGATCGAGCGGGCCGGGCCGAGTTCGTCGAGATCGATCGTCTGCCGCGCGCCGATCGCGGCCACCTGCCCGATGCTCGCGACCATCCCGAACGGACGGACCGCGCCGAGCGTACGCGTCAGCACGTCGCCGCCGATCCCTTCGATCGCGTAGTCGACCCCCGCGCCACCGCCGAACGCGCGTGCCGCCACGACGAAATCCTCTTCGCGGTAATCGACGACCGCCTCGGCGCCGTGCTGGCGGGCGAGCGCGGCCTTCGCGGCCGACCCGGCCGTGCCGATCACCCGCGCGCCGAGCGCACGCGCCCATTGCGTCGCCAGCAGCCCGACGCCGCCGGCCGCCGCATGCACGAGCACCGTGTCGCCGGCGCCGACCTGACGGACGCGATGCAGCAGCATATAAACGGTGATCCCCTTCAGCAGCCCGGCCGCGGCGGCTTCGTCGCTCACCCCTTCGGGGATCGGCAACACGCGCTCGGCCGGCATCGTGCGCAGGCTCGCATAGCTGCCGGTCGGCATGCCCGCATACGCGACACGCTGGCCGAGGACGAGATCCGTCACGCCCGGCCCGACCGCGTCGATCACGCCGGCCGCTTCGACGCCAAGCGCGTCCGGTAGCGCGCGCAACGCATGTGCGCCCGTCCGGAAATAGATGTCGACGAAATTCACGCCGACCGCGGTCTGGCGAATCCGCACTTCGCCGGCACCGGGCGGCGCGACGGGCGCATCGACGCGGCGCAGCACGCCGGCGTCGCCGTAGCGGTCGATCCCGATCCGGATGGCGGTGGCAGTTTGGGTCATGACGTTCCTCGCAATCGAATTGAAGTGAAACCATCATCCCATCGTGCATAATCGATCGGAATTCCCGTTTCTCGCCCATTTACTGTGCAAAATTCGACCGATCGGGATCGCGTTCCCACGCCGGCGCTACCGATGAGCTGGGACGACATCCGTTATTTCCTCGCGGTGATGCGCGGCGGCAGCCTGTCGGCCGCCGCGCGGGCGCTGCAGGTCCAGCATTCGACGGTCGCGCGGCGCATCGACGCGCTGGAGTCCGCGCTCGGCATCCGGCTGTTCGACCGGCTGCCACGCGGCTGGCCGCCGACCGACGAAGGGTTGCACCTTGCCGAGCACGCGGCACGCCTCGAAACCGACGCGCATGCGTTCGCGCGCGCCGCCCAGGGCGCGGCGGCGCTCGACGGCGTGGTGCGCGTATCGGCGTCGCCGGTGTTCGCCAGCCACTTCCTCGCGCCGCGTCTCGCCCGCGCGCAGCGCGCGTGGCCGGCGCTGCGCATCGACCTGCTGGGCGAGATGCACGCGGCGAACCTGTACGCGCGCGAGGCCGATCTCGCGGTGCGGCTGTCGCGGCCGACCGAGCCGGGGCTCGCCGCGCGCCGGCTCGGCACGATGCGCTTCGCGCTGTGCGCGGCGCCGGAATGGGCGGACGCGCCGCCCGACACCTGGCCGTTCGTCGGCTATGACGACGCGCTCGCGCAAACGCCGCAGCAGCAATGGCTCGAACGCTTCGCGGCCGGGCGCCGCTTCGCGTTCGTCACCAACGACCTCGCCGCGCAGCATCGCGCGTGCGCGGCCGGTGCCGGCGTCGCGCTGCTGCCGAGGTTTCTCGTCGACGATTCGCTCGCCACGGGCGGTGCGGCTGGCACGGCGGGCGCGGCACCATCGCCCGCCCCGGCGCCGCTCGTCGAGCTGACGTCCGCGCCACGCTGTGACATCGAGCGCGAGATCTGGCTCGTCGTTCATCCGGACGTGCGCCGCTCGCCGCGCGTGCAGCGTGTCGCGGATGCGATCGCCGACGCGGTGCGCGCGGCGGACGGCCGGCTTTGACGCCACCGGCCCGCTCGCGTCAGAACCGCTGCTGCAGCCCGGCCATGATCCCCAACTGGTTACGCCCCGTATCGACCGTGCCGCCGGCGGCGACCGCCTTGGCGGCCGTCGCGCCGTTCAGCATGTAGCCAACCGACGTGTAGACGCGCGTCCGCTTGGACAGAAGATGGTTGGCACGCCCGACCAGCAGGGTCGCGTTCGCGCCGCGCGCAGGCCCGCGTTGCAGATAGCGCGTGCCTTGCGCGTCGAACGACAGCGCGGGGGTCGGCATATAGGTGACGCCGGCGAAGACGATGTCGGTCTGCCAATGAGCGGCCGCCGCGACGTGGTTCCGGATCCATCCCGCGCCGAGCTTCGCGCGCCCCATCACCGCGTAACCGGAGACGACGCCGTGCGCGCTCGCATGGGCGCTGCTGTCGAGCGGTGCCGCCGCGCCCGCTCCGCCGCGCTTCACGTCGTAGGACGCCGCGACGCCGAAGCGCGCCGCGTCGTAGGCAACCAGCGCCGTATATTGCCGGCACGCGAGCGGATTGCCCGGCACCTGCCCCGCGCAGCCGGTAGCCGAAGGCCCGGCCGGCCCGGCGGCGTCGCGGCCGAAACTGTAGGTGCCGCCGATCGTGAACCCGCGGAACTTGCCCAGGTAGCCGATCGCATTGTCGCTGCGCGCATTCGGCAGATAGGCGTCGAAGCCGCTCGGCGAATGAATCGACGGCCCGATCACGTCGGCGTTGGCAAGCGCGTAGGCCGTCATGTTCATTTGCCTGCCGAGCGTGAGCGTCCCCGCCTCTCCGCTCAACCCCACGTTCGCCTGCCGGCCGAACAGCCGCCCGCCGTGATTGAATCCGCCCGTACCGGGCTGGAAGCCGCTTTCCAGCACGAAGAACGCGCGATAGCCGCCGCCCAGGTCTTCGTCGCCCTTCACGCCCCATCTCGACGGCACTTCGCCGGTCAGGTGCGGGATGCCCGTCGCGGCTCCGCCCTTCGCCGCATGGTTGTAGTACGAAATACCGGTATCGACGATGCCGTACAGCGTCACGCCGCCTTGCGCATGCGCGACGGCCGATGTCGCCGCCAGCGCCGCCGTGAGTACGCTTGCCTTCACCCTCGCGTTCCACGCCCCAGAATCGATATGCATGACTGAATTTCCCGAAAAAACGACGCGCGCTGCGGTGCCGCGCGCGATCGGCCGCCGGCCTCGCGCCGGCGGGCTCCGCCAATGTGCCGCTCAGGATTGCCGGACGGCCGACGCCTGCCGTTCGCCGGCCGCAGCCGCCAGGCCGTGTTGCGAAGCCGAGCGCCGATGGTCGATCAGGCCGACCGCGGCGGCGGCCGCCAGCGCGGGCAGCCCGATCGCCATGAAGTTCTGTTCCAGCGGCAGATCGATGCCGACCAGCAGACCGATGACGATCGGCGCGAGGATCGCGCCGCAGCGGCCCACGCCCAGCGTCCAGCCGATGCCGGTGGAGCGGATCGCCATCGGATAGAACTGCCCCGCATACGCGCAATTGACGATCTGGGTGCCGATGGTCGACGCGCCCGCGAGGGCGACCAGCACGAACAGCAGCGCGGGCGGCATCGGATAGCCGAGCAGCGTGATCGATACCGCGGCGAGCAGATACATCGATACGAGCACCGTCTTGATCGGAAACCGATCGGCCAGCCAGCCGCCGCCGATCGCACCGGCCATCGCGCCGGCGTTCAGCACCAGCACGAAGGTCAATGCCGAGCCAAGGCTGTGGCCGGCGCTCGCCATCAGCCGGGTGAGCCATGAGCTGAGCGCATAGACCATGAACAGGCACATGAAGCAGGCGATCCAGAACATGATCGTGCTGAATCCGCGACCGTCGTCGAACAGCTGGCGAACCGGCGCGCCGCCCGCCTTGTCCTCGCGCGGGACGACATAACAGTCGCCCGGTTGCGGCCGGTACGCCGGATCGAGCCGGCGCGCGATGCGCGCGAGCTCGTCGGTCCTGCCGCGCCGGATCAGGAACGGCAGCGATTCCGGCATCCACTTCACGAGCAGCGGAACGAGCAGCACCGGCGCCCCCGCGGCGACGAACACGGACTGCCATCCGTACGCGTCGATCATCCCCTTGCCCATCACGGCCGCGAGCATGCCGCCGACCGAATAGCCGCTGAACATCAGCGTCACCAGCGTGCTGCGCATGCGGCGCGGCGCGTACTCGGTCATCTGGGCGATCACGTTCGGCATCACGCCGCCGATGCCGATGCCCGCCAGGAAGCGGGCCGCGCCGAACAGCGCGGGCGTCTGCGCCAGCCCGGCCGCCGCGGTAAAGACGCTGAACAGCGTCAGGCAGGCCGCGATGGCCCAGCGTCGCCCGATCCGGTCGGCTACCGTGCCGAACACGATGTTGCCGAACATCATGCCGAACAGCGCCGAGCTGACCATGAAGCCGGCCTGCGCCGGATTGACGCCCATCTCCTTCATGATCGCCGGCAGCGCGATGCCAGCCACGGCGAGGTCATAGCCGTCGAACACGATGATCAGCGCGCACCAGAACAGCACGACGCCGTGCAGCTTGCCCAGCCGCGCATCGTCGGAGAGCGCCTGCAGGTTGATTTGACGCATGGACTTCCTTCCTTTTTCCAGTGGGGATTCGGGCCTGGCGGAAGTGTTCACGTCACACGCATTCGAACCAATACGATCTCTGAGACAATCGATTTAGTAGATGTCCGAAATATTGTCGTGCAATGCGCCACTTTCCGTCCGGATGCCGGCGCAGTGTAGGAAGCCACAATGATTCTCACTATCCGGAATTTGCAGGCGGCCATGCGAACTCGATCCGCCTTTTTCCGCGCGCCGGGCGCTATCCGGATCTTTCCCCGCGACGAACGGGACTATCCGATTCTTGCAAAACTTTCGACAAGCCTGACAAAGATCAATATCATCGTTTCAGGATATCTCGCTCACAAGAGAAACCGATGTGGCACGACGCGCGTCCGCAACCAGCCGGGTGCGCCGCACGAAAACCGCCACACAGGAGACGCCCCATGCCCCTCGCCCCGAATGCGGAAGTGCTGTCCGCGCTGTATCGGAATTGCGTGTTCCGATCCGGATTGCGCATGGATGCGCACGAGCAGGTTTCCATGGAACTGGCCGAGCATGCGCTGCGCTGGAAACAGGGCGAGCCCGACGCAGCACTGTTCAAGGGGCAACTGAATCAGCTGACCGTCTACGCGCTGCAGTACGGCGCCGAAGTCGAGGTCGCCCCGCGCCCGTTCGACGGCTTTTCGCTCGTCCACACGTCGCTCGCGGGCGGCGCCGAAATCGAGTGCGACGGGCACGTGATGGGCGTATCCGCGGGGCGCACCGCCGTGCTGGCGCCGACGTCGCGGGTTCGCCTGCGCTGGCGGTCCGGCACGCGGCAACTGATCGTCAAGGTGCCGGATTCGCTGATGCGCGCGGTCTGCGGCCGCCGGCCCGACGACGCGGCGCCCGGCCTCGCGCCCGGCTTCCTGCTGCCGACGGCGCTGGCGTCGCAATGGGATCTGATCGCGCAGTCGCTGCTCAACGTGCTCGCCGTTGCCGACGACGGCGGCATCCGGGCCGAATGGCGCGACCACTTCGAACGAAGCCTCGCGCTCTTCCTGCTCGTGCATTGCCCGCCGTCGCCCGCCGCCGCGCAGGCCGGCGCGGCGCCGCCGGCGCGCGGTGCGCCGACGGAATCCGGATCGCGCGGCGGCATCCGGCAGATGGATGCGCTGCACGCATTCATCCATGCGCGGCTTTGCGCGCCGATCTCGCTCGAAGATCTCGCGCGGGCGGCCGGCGTCAGCCTGCGGACCCTGAACGTGCTGTGCCGGCGCTACCACGGCGCGACCCCGATGGAGCTGCTGCGCAACATCCGGCTGGACGCCGCGCGCGTGCAGTTGCTCAGCGACCCGACGGCCAGCATCACCGATACGGCGCTGACGTTCGGCTTCGGGCACCTCGGCCGCTTTTCCGCGTACTACTTCGCCCGCTTCGACGAGTTGCCGCGCGACACGCAGAAGCAGCGGCAGCCGAACTGAACGCCGCGCGCCGGGCGCACGGCCGCCGCTTTACGCGTCAGGCGATCGCCCGCATAGTATCGGCTTGCCCATACACTGCCCCTGCCGCACCGTCACCATGTCCGCCACGCCAGCCGCCTGCGTCGTTCGCGACGCGACCGACGCCGACCTCGATGCGATCCGCGCGATCTATGCGCACCACGTGCGCCACAGCGTCGCGTCGTTCGAGGAAACGCCGCCCGACGTCACCGAACTGCGCGCGCGGCGCGACGCCGTGCTGCGCCACGGGCTGCCGTACCTCGTCGCCGAATGCGACGGCCGCGTGGCCGGCTACGCGTACGCAACGCCGTACCGTGCACGCAGCGCGTACCGCTTCACGGTCGAGGATTCGATCTACATCGACGACACACAGCGCGGGCGCGGAATCGGCCGCGCGCTGCTCGCCGCGCTGATCGAACGCTGCGAGGCCGGCCCGTGGCGGCAGATGATCGCCGTGATCGCCGACGGCGGCACCGGCGGCTCGACGTCGCTGCATCGCGCGTTCGGCTTCGAGCCGGCCGGCATGCTGAAGGGGGTGGGTTTCAAGCACGGCCGCTGGATCGATACGGCGCTGCTGCAGCGCCCGCTCGGCGACGGCGCGAACACGCTCCCCGTCTCGCCCGAGCCTGTCACGTCGCGCTAGAATGATCGCATGTCAAAACAGACTCATTCCACCCCCGACGAGGCGGCGCCGGACGCCCGCAACGAGTACACGGTCGACGAACTCGCGCGCGTGTCCGACACGACCGTGCGCAACGTCCGCGCGTACCAGGATCGCGGCTTGCTCGCGCCGCCGGAAAAGCGCGGCCGCGTCGGCATCTACGACGACACGCACGTCGCGCGCCTGAAGCTGATCAACCACCTGCTCGCGCGCGGCTACACGCTGTCGAACATCCAGGACCTGATCAAGGCGATCGACGAAGGCCACGACCTGCGCTCGATCCTCGGCCTCGAAAACGCGATCGGCGGCCGCTGGTCGCACGAACTGCCGAAGACCTATTCGCTCGCCGCGCTCGCGCAGATGTTCGGCCCGCAGGCGACCACGCAACTGTCGCGCGTGACCGAACTCGGCCTGCTCGAACGGCGCGGACTGTCGTTCGTCGCAAAGAGCCCCGCCCTGCTCGAAGCAGCGGCCGCAATGACGAAGGAAGGCATCCCGCCGCGCGAGCTGCTCGACGTGATCAGCCTCGCGCGGCCGCATTTCGACGCGATCGCGCGGCTGCTCGTCGATCTCGTCGTGAAGCGGCTCGACCGCTACGACGCCGGCACGCTGCCGCCCGCCACCGACGTGCCCGAGCTGGTCGACGCGATCTGGCGCCTGCGTCCGCTCGCGGCCGTGTTCGTCGAAGGCGAGACGAACCGTGCGCTGGAAACCGCGGCGAGCGCGTATCTCGGCGGCCGGGTTGCGACGATCCTCGACAAGAAGCTCAGCGACGAGGCCGCGCGACAGTCCGGCACACCGGCCTCGAAAGACGACAGCGACGAAGCATAGGCGCGCCGCCGTCATATTGATATCGGCAATGCTTCGTTTGCGGGCGCGATCGCCCATGCGACGATTCTTCCAGCCGAGCGTCACCGCCGCTCGCCCGAAGACGTTTTGCATGGAGTCCGTTCGATGATTCGTTTCACCCGCTGGATCGCCCGCACCGCCGCCGTGACGCTCGTCACGCTGTCCGCCGCGTCGGCCTTCGCACAGGGCGGCGCCGACAAGGTCGTGCGCATCGGCTACCAGAAGGCCGGCCTGCTGTCGGCCATCAAGGCGCAAGGTTCGCTCGAAGCGCGGCTCAAGCCGCTCGGCTATGGCGTGCAGTGGTTCGAATTCCCGGCCGGCCCGCAACTGCTCGAGGCGCTGAACGCGAACAGCATCGACTTCGGCTATACCGGTGCACCGCCGCCCGTGTTCGCGCAGGCGGCCGGCGTGCAGTTCGTCTATGTCGGCGCGGAACCGCCGGCGCCGCACAACGAAGCCGTGGTCGTGAAGGCCGATTCGCCGATCCGTTCGGTCGCCGGCCTGCGCGGCAAGAAGGTCGCGCTGCAGAAGGGTTCGAGCGCGAACTACCTGCTGCTCGAAGCGCTGAAGAAGGCCGGCGTACGCTATGACGAAATCCGCCCCGTCTACCTTGCGCCGGCCGACGCGCGCGCCGCGTTCGAGAGCGGCAACGTCGATGCATGGGTCGTCTGGGATCCGTACTACGCGGCCGCGCAAGACACGCTGAAGGTGCGCACGCTGTCCGACTACACGGGCCTCGCGGCGACCCACAACTTCTACGAAGCAACACGGGATTTCGCGCAGCAGCATCCCGATGTGGTTGGCGCGATCCTGAAGCAGGCGCGCGAGACGGGTCTGTGGGTCAACACGCATCCGGCCGACACCGCCGCGCTGATCGCACCGAAGGTCGGCCTGCCGCAACCGCTCGTCGAGACGTGGATCAAGCGCGTCCCGTTTGGCGCGGTGCCGCTCGACGAAAAGATCGTCGCGGCACAGCAGGGTGTCGCCGATGCGTTTTACGCGGCGAAGCTGATTCCGCAGAGGCTGAGCGTGGCCGACAACGCATGGGTCGATAAAAGCGTGCAGAGTGCGCTCGCGGCGAAGTAGCGGGAACGCAGTGCGCAATTACCAAAAGGCCGACGGGCGCACGACTCGTCGGGCTTTTTTGTTCCTGCCGAATTTTCGGGAAACGCGGGACGAACTGTCGGCGTTCAGCCAAAGCGCGGGTAACGCTTTGACGTTTATCACGGACGACCGCGACGCGATTCCTGGCCGCAAGGTGGTTCGTGACTCAAATGGTTGTGTCGGATCTGGTTATGTGGCCACTGCGGGTCGTTCAGCGCCCCCTACCCCATCAGACCCTACTCAACCTGCGCGTCATGCCGGGTAGCACGCGCAGCCAGGCAAGGCCGCATCGCTTCATCCGCAAATCCGACCACCCGAAGAAACAGTTACAAAGTAACGATTGACGCCGGCACCGCCCAGCGGTTAATGTGTCGCCAGAAGTTCAAGAAGTCCGATTGCTGTTCATCAATTCATCGCTCCTCAGCGGTATTCGTTGTCCTCTCTCTCCTTGACGCTTCACGTGCTCTTTACTGAGCAAATCTCCTCATTTTTTCTCAAGGATTCTTCATGGATACCGGTATCGTCAAGTGGTTCAACGACAGCAAAGGCTTTGGCTTCATCACGCCCGACAACGGCGGCGACGACCTGTTCGCTCACTTCTCCGAAATTCGCGCCGACGGCTTCAAGACGCTGGCTGAAAATCAGAAGGTAAGCTTCGAAACGAAGCAAGGCCCGAAGGGTCTGCAAGCGGCCAACATCCAGCCGCTGTAAAGTTTGAAGAACCCGGCTTCCCGTCACGGACGCCGGGTTGCAGCGACACCCTCGCGGAGATTGCTCTCCCAAAGTTGGCGCGACTGCTCTTAGCTGCATCTGTTCATTCAGCAGCTCGCCGAGCGCCACACGCCTCGTTGCACTTCATTCCCCCTCTGGCTGCAAAGCCCTTTTTTCGCTTTACGACTGCTTCAGATTCGGCTCGCAATGGCTTTGAATCGGCGTACTCGTGCACCTTTCGCACGGCACGCGAGCACTCGAACATTATTAAAATTAAAATGCAAAACATCCGAATTCAACAGTACAACGGCTATGCCGTTCAATCCTCGGCGCATCGTTTGCCCGACGGTAGTTTTTCATCCAACCTGCTGCTTGAACGCGCCGATAGCACACGCGCCGAAGGCCGCTACCAGTTCTATTCGCTCGACTACTTCACGAGCGAGGAGCAGGCGTTGCAGCATTCGGCCCGCTGGGCACGCAACTGGGTCGACACGCGCGGTTAAAGGCAGCGCCTGGCCATCGATCCGGCGACGCGCGCAAGGTATAGCCTGCGCGCGCCCATTTGCTTCACTGGCCCGCCACCTTCTCCGCCGGCCGCGTTGACCACGATATCGAGGGTCTCGAACCGCTATATCCCGAACACGTTCCACCGGATCTCAGGCACGCCAAGGTCGGCAGCCAGGGCGCGGTGGGACGCGCATCGGGAAACACGCCGCCGATCGCTTCGGCGGCGCGTTCCAGCTTGTTCGCGCGCGGTCCGACGATGACGACATCCGCATCGTACTGAGCCAAATGCGTGGCCGTGGTCGGGTCGGCTCCCGCCCGCCGTCACGCACCGACACCAGCCGATTCATCGCACCGCTTCAAAGATCGCCGTTCGAAGACAACCACTCGGGTTCATACGCACCCAGTGCGCGCGCCGGATAAAACCAACGGAGCGGTGCACCGTCGATCCGCACGGGCGGAAGGAGCCGGGATGCCGGCCCCCACGACGTCGGTTCGACGTGTTCCGCGTGATCGCGTTGTCCTTCAGCGGCCAGTTCGATCACCTCGCTCATGGGCTCCGAGCGCAACTGCAAATCGGCCGCCGTACGCGCCAGCGACGCGCGGACCTCGATACCGACGCCCCCTTTCATGCGCGTCGTCAGCCCGCGAATGGCGGCCGTCGCCATCAGGTAACCCGTCGCATGGTCGATGGCCTGAACGGGCAGGTTCACCGGCGCATCGTTGCCCGTCACACGCATGCCAGCCTCGGCGATTCCCGTGCTCATTTGAATGAGGCTGTCGAAGCCACGCCGGCAGCGCCATTCACCGGTCCAGCCATAAGCGTCGAGCGACACGTCGATGAGCGCGGGATTCAGTTCGCGCCGATGCGCAGCATCGAGTCCGAGACGCGCCAGCGCATCGGCCCGATAGCCGTGCACGACGATATCGGCACTGCCGAGCAACTGCTTGAGCGTATCGAGATCCGCGGCATCCTTCAGGTTCAGCCGCGCACACCGCTTGCCGAGGACGACTTCCGGCACCGTGCCCGGTTCTTCCCAGCCGTACGGATCGATGCGCAGCACGTCGGCGCCCAGGCCCGCAAGAAACCGTGTCGCCACGGGGCCGGCGAGAATGCGCGTCAGGTCGAGCACGCGAATGCCTCGCAACGGCCGGTCTTTCGAAGGCCGCCAGTCATGCGCGACGGCATCGGTCGCGGCATGAACATGCAGCAGCGGTTCGGTTGCGACCGCCTTGCCCTGCGGATGCCCGGCCCACTCCTGCGCCGAGTACATCGCCGCCGCACACCCGCCGCGCTCGACGATCGCATCTTCAAGCGCACCGGCATCCCAGCGATTCACCGCCTGCGCGACCGACCGTGCATCGGCGGCGCACTCGAGCACCGACAAGGCAGCCAGGCGATGATGCGGCGCGTTGGTGTGCAACCGGATCCAGCGATCGCGCGCCCGATAGTTGCCGGCCACCGGATCCCATTGAGGCGGCATCGTCCAGCCCTGCGGACGCAGCGACGTGCCGAACCACAGCGACGCCATGCGCCGGTCGACCCGAACCGACGGCAACGTTCCGGTCGATGCATGCAGCAATTCGGCAACGGACATCCCTGCCGCGCCGATCGCCGCCGTGGCCATGTCGGTTACGCGAAATGCCGAGACCAGTTCTCCCGCGCCGCCGAAGCTGCACGACTCGAGGAACGCCTGGGCCCCACCCGCCGCCAGCCAGAACGCCCGTAGATGACGCGACACCCGATCCTCATCGGCCGCGGCCGGTTCCTTCGAGATTTGATCGACACGCATGTTCGCCTCGCATGAATTGGGTGAGGCAAAGATCGTCTCGCTCGCATTTGTTGTCAACGTTGATTATCCTGATCAACCTGTCGAACGATTCCCCCTGCGCACGATGTCGAACTACCTGAATTCGACCGAAGCCGCGGCAAGGCTCGGTGTCTCGCGGCAAACCCTCTATGCGTACGTCAGCCGCGGCCTGCTTCGCGCGGAGCCGGGCGGCAGTCACCGTGAAAGCCGCTACCTCGCGGCCGATGTCGACCGGCTCGCGGATCAACGCGCACGCGGCCGCAAGCCGAAGGAGGTGGCGAAGGCCGCGCTGAACTGGGGGTCGCCCGTGCTCGAATCGAGCATCACGTTGATCGACGGCGGCCGGCTTTTCTATCGCGGTGTGGATGCACTCGATCTCGCTACCCGCGCGAGTCTCGAGGAAGTCGCGGCGCTGCTATGGCGATGCGACGAGCAGACCGCTTTCGGCCGCCACGTCCCCACGACGCCGCCGGTACTGCGAACCCTCTTCAGGCACTACGCCGAGCAACGCGCCGAGCAGGCCCTGCTGCCGCTCTTCACCGTCGCAAGCGAGGACGCACCAACGGCGGTCTGGCATCAGCAGGCCGATCGCCAGGCGCAGGGCTGCGGCGATCTCGTGCGGATTCTGGCGGCATGCCTGCTGCGCACCCGGATCGATACGGCACCCATCCATGTGCAATGCGCACGGGCCTGGGGTGTCGGGCCTGCGGGCGCCGATCTGATCAGGATGGCGCTCGTGCTGTGCGCGGATCACGAACTGAATGCGTCGAGCTTCACGGGGCGATGCATTGCGTCGACGAACGCGAGCTTGCGGGCCGTCGTGGTCGGCGGCCTGGCCGGCCTGTCGGGCGAGCGGCACGGCGCCACCACCGCGCGCGGCGAAGCACTGTGGGACGAACTGGGCAACAAGGACGTCGAGCAAAAAATGGCCGCGCGTCTCGCCCGGGGAGACGGCTTGCCGGGCTTCGGACATGCGCTCTATCCCGGCGGCGACGTGCGCGCGACGTTCCTGTTGTCGCGGATCCTGCCGCGTCATCCTCAATGGAACAGGATGATCAATGCGGGGAGCACCCTCGTCGGCCAGAAACCTTCGCTCGATCTCGCGCTGGTGGCACTGCGCAGGCATTTGCGGCTTCCCGTCGGCGCCGCATTCGGCCTGTTCGCGCTTGGCCGCTCGATCGGCTGGATCGCGCATGGGCTGGAGCAGCGCGAGCAATCCGATCTCATCAGGCCGCGCGCGGTTTACACGGGGACGTGGCCTGATGGCGCCGGGGCGGATCATGCCCGATCCCGCGGACGGTCGGGAAAGCGGCAGACCACGCAACCCGCAGCGCCGAAAGACGACATGCTTGCCGCTTTCTTCAGGACTCGATAGCTTTTCGCCCGATGACGTCGCGGCCCGTCATCAGCGACACGCCAACGCGTCGCCGGCATAGGGACGCAGCCATCCGCCGACGTTTCGCGGATGTCGCCAACGAATCGGCTGGGCGCCTCTACGCAAATCCGCGAAGACGTCTCTCCGGATCATCGAAATACAAACAGCACACCGCCCAATGATCCGGCGATGCGCGCACCGCGCCGGCGGCGCACGCACGCCCGGCATGCCGACTTACTTCAGCGTCCCCGCCACCTTCTTCTGCCTCCACAGGCACAGCAAGTCGCACGCAACATGCGCAGCCGCAATCGCCGTGATGTCCGCGTGGTCGTACGCGGGCGCGACCTCGACCACATCCGCGCCGACCAGGTTCACAGCGCCGAGCGCGCGCACGATCGCGAGCGCCTGCGCCGACGACAGCCCACCCGCGACCGGCGTGCCCGTGCCGGGCGCGAACGCCGGATCGAGGCAGTCGATGTCGAAAGTCAGGTACGCCGGCCGAGCGCCCACGATATCGACGATCCGCTCGACCGCCGCGCGCGGGCCATGGTCATGCACCCACGCGGCATCGAGCCGCTCGATCCCGAGAAAATCGTCGTTCCATGTGCGAATCCCGACCTGCACCGACGTCGCCGGGTCGATCAGCCCTTCCTTCACGGCCTTGTAGAACATCGTGCCGTGATTGAGGCTGTCCGGATCGTCGTCGGCCCACGTGTCGCAGTGCGCGTCGAAATGGATCAGCGACAGCGGCTTGCCGTAGCGCTCCGCATGCGCGACCAGCAGCGGATACGTGATGTAGTGGTCGCCGCCGAGCGTCAGCATCTTCGCGCCGGAGCCGAGGATCGTGCGCGCATGCTCGACGATCGCGGGCTTGATCGACAGCGGGTTGTGCGCGTCGAACCAGCAATCGCCGTAGTCGACGGCCGCGAGCGCGTCGAACGGGTTGAAGCCCCACGGATACGGATGAAGCTCCGCGAGCTGGACGCTCGCCGCGCGGATCGCAGCCGGGCCGAGCCGCGCGCCGGAACGGTAGGTCGTCGCGAGGTCGAGCGGCACGCCGGAGATCGCGACGTCGACGCCGTCGAGCTCGCGCGAATAGTTGCGGCGCATGAACGACAGCACGCCCGCATAGGTGTTTTCGATCGACGAGCCGTACGGCGTCGTGCGACGGATCGCGCCGTCGCCGTGGAGAAGTTCGGTCATGGTCGGACCTGTTTTCGTGGGGAGGCCAGCCCGCCCCGCGTCGCACGAGCGCACGGGCCGGGCACGGCATGGATTCATCGGGCACGCACCGGCTTGCGCATCCAGCCGCGCGGCCGAGCGAAACAACGACAGCAACAACCACATCGATAACGGCAATACCGCGGCGATCATAGCAAGCCGAATCGAAGTCGTTGCCCCGGTTCAACCGGGGCAACGCGCCGAAACTTTCCGCCACCGGCCGCGCCTTCGATTCCTAGAAGGATTCGCCGGTTTTCGCACGCCCTTTCTTCCGGATAATGGCCGGCAGCCGCGCCCTCGACGGCGCGCCGTCCACCGCAGACAACAACAAACCGGAGACACCCGCCTTGATCGCCACGCTTCCCGCCACCTACCGCCGGCTCTGGCCGCTCGCCGTCGTCGCCGCGCTGCTGTACGGGCTGTCGCTCGCCGCCGCGCCCTATCCGGGCCAGGCCGCGGCGAAAGCCGCGATGGGGATCCTGCTGCTCGCGGCGGGCAGCACTTGCGCCGCGCCGCGCGAACGCGCGTGGCTGTGCGCGGCGCTCGTGACGGCCGCGCTCGGCGACGTGCTGCTCGCGCTGCCCGGCTGGCCGCTGTCGTTCGTCCTCGGGCTCGGCGCATTCCTGCTCACGCACCTGTGCTATTGCGCGATCTTCATGCGCTGGCGCGCGCGGCCGCACGGGTGGCGCATCGTCGCGCTCGCCGGGCTGTGGATCGCCGCGCCGGCGTTCTACGTGGCGTTCTTTCCGCACCTCGGCGAGTTGATGGCGCCGGTCGCCGTCTACATGCTCGTGCTGTGCGCGATGGCGAGCTTCGCGCTCATCGCCCGCACGCGCGGCCCGCTGGTAGCCGCCGGCAGCCTGATCTTCGTCGGCTCCGATACGCTGATCGGCGTCGGCCGCTTCCTCGGCGGCTTTCCGGGCATCGATTACCTGATCTGGGGTCTCTACGCGCTCGCGCAGGTCACGATCGTGGCCGGGGTTTTCCATGAGACGGCCGCCCGACCGATCCGTCCCTGATACTGTTTCAAACAGGCCGCCGCGCGCCGGCGGCCTCGCCGGCTTCCTCTCTCGCCCTATCGACGGCCCTTTCCGCGCCTCCCGCCATGCGGAAACCGGCCCGTTCCAAACCCCGCTCAGCCTTTTCCCGCCTGGCTTCCGGCCCTTAGAGCGCCGCTTCTAGCCTCTTGCGGTTTCCGGGTTCACCCACTATCGTTACATCAAACAATGTAACATTCAAAAATGAGCCAAATCGGAGACACCCGGATGAATGCTCGCACGTTGCCTTTCGGTCCGCCCGGCCATGATGGCCTGGACGAAACCATCGACATCGCCATCATCGGCACCGGCTTCGCCGGCCTCGGGATGGCGATCCGCCTGCGTCAGACAGGCGTGACCGACTTCGTCGTCCTCGAGAAGGCCGCGTCGGTTGGCGGCACGTGGCGCGACAATCATTACCCCGGGTGTGCATGCGACGTGCAATCGCATGTCTATTCGTTCTCGTTCGCGCCGAACCCGCGCTGGACGCGCATGTTCGCGCCGCAGCCGGAAATCCGCGCGTATCTGGAAGACTGCATGCAGCGCTTCGGGATCGGCGCGCACCTGCGCATGAACCACGAGCTGCAGCGCGCCGAGTACGACGAAGCCGCGCAACGCTGGCGCCTCACGTTCGCGAACGGCAAGCGGCTGTCCGCGCGCGTGCTGGTGTCGGGGATGGGCGGGCTGTCGCGGGCCGCGCTGCCGTCGATTCCCGGCGTCGAGAACTTCAAGGGCCGCGCGTTCCACTCGCAGCAGTGGGATCACGACTATGCGCTCGAAGGCAAGCGTGTTGCGGTGATCGGCACCGGGGCGAGCGCGATCCAGTTCGTGCCGCAGATCGCGCCGCGCGTGAAGGAACTCGCACTGTTCCAGCGCACGCCGCCGTGGATCATGCCGAAGCCCGACCGCAACCTGACCGGGTTCGAGAAATGGCTGTTCCGCACGCTGCCGTTCACGCAGAAGATCGTGCGCAGCGGCATCTACTGGATGCTCGAATCGCGCGTGCTCGGCTTCGCGATCCATCCGTCGCTGATGAAGAACGTGCAGAAGCTCGCGCTGCGCCACATCCGCAAGCAGATTCCCGATCCGGAGCTGCGCAAGATCGTCACGCCGAACTACACGCTCGGCTGCAAGCGCGTGCTGATCTCGAACGACTACTACCCGGCGCTGTCGCGCAAGAACGTCGACGTGATCACGGCCGGCATCGACCATATCGAAGCCGATGCGGTCGTGACGACCGACGGCAAGCGCCATGAAGTCGACTGCCTGATCTACGGCACCGGCTTCCAGGTGGCCGATCCGTATCCGCGCGGCGCGATCATCGGCCGCGGCGGGCTCGACATCGTCGACGCATGGCGCGACGGCGCGCACGCGTATCTCGGCTCGACACTGCCCGGCTACCCGAACTTCTTCATGATCGTCGGCCCGAACACCGGCCTCGGCCACAACTCGATGGTGTTCATGATCGAGTCGCAGATCGAGTACATCCTCGGCGCACTGCAGGCGATGCGTCGCGAACGTGCGGATGCGATCGAGGTGCGCCCGCTCGTCGAGGCGCAATTCAACAGCGACCTGCAAGGCAAGCTGAAGAAGGCGATCTGGTCGACGGGCGGCTGCAAGAGCTGGTACCTCGATCCGCGCACCGGCAAGAACACGACGCTGTGGCCAGGCTTCACGTGGCGTTTCCGCCAGGCGACCGCGCACTTCTCGATCGCCGACTACCACGCGTATCGCGCGCCGCAACACGACGCGACCGCGCGGCCCGCCGCCGCGCCCGCCGCTTCCGCTTCGACTTCCACGTCCGCCGAAGCGGCCTGAGCCAGACAAGGAGCAACCGACATGAAAGATTTCGCCAACAAGGTCGCCGCGATCACGGGCGCCGGCTCGGGCATGGGCCGCGCGCTCGCGATCCAGCTCGCGCAGGCCGGCTGCCAGGTATCGCTCGCCGACAAGAACGGCGTCGGCCTCGCCGAAACCGAACGGATCGTCCGCACGATCGCGCCGAACGTGCGCGTGTCGACGCGCGTGCTCGACGTCGGCGACCGCGACGCGATGTTCGCGTGGGCCGACGACACCGCGAAGGAGCACGGCAAGGTCAACCTGATCTTCAACAACGCGGGCGTCGCGCTGTCGAGCACGATCGAAGGGATGGAATACAGCGACCTCGAGTGGATCGTCAACATCAACTTCTGGGGCGTCGTGCACGGCACGAAGGCGTTCCTGCCGCACCTGAAGGCCTCGGGCGACGGCCACGTGATCAACACGTCGAGCATCTTCGGGATCTTCGCGCAGCCGGGCATGAGCGGCTACAACGCGACCAAGTTCGCGGTACGCGGCTTCACCGAATCGCTGCGCCAGGAACTCGACATGATGAAGTGCGGCGTGTCGGCGACCTGCGTGCATCCGGGCGGCATCCGCACGAACATCGCGCAGTCGAGCCGCGTCGCGAAGAACATGGTCGGCTTCATCGTCGAGAGCGAACAGCAAGGCAAGGACAGCTTCGAGAAGTTCTTCATCACGACCGCCGACGACGCCGCGCGCACGATCCTCGCCGGCGTGCGCAAGAACAAGCGCCGCGTGCTGATCGGCCGCGACGCGAAGGGTGCGGACTGGATGGCGCGCATCCTGCCGTCCGCGTACCAGGCGCTCGTCGTGCTCGCGACGCGCCGCGAGGCCGCGAAGGCCCGCCGCGCCGCGCGCGGCGCGCCAGCGGCCGCGCCGCTGCATGCCACCTACAACAACGCAGGCAACCAGGGAGGAGAACAATCATGACGACCCCGAACATGATGCCCGTACGGCGCGACATCCGCTTCGCGCTGCCGCCCGAACGCGCGAAGGACTGGCACGTGCAGGGCGTGCCGGTCACGCATTTCATGAACGCGCTGTCGCTGCTGTTCCCGGCCGGCGAACGCTTCTTCATGGATTCGGTGCGCAACTACCGCGACCGGATCGAGGATCCCGAACTGAAGAAGCAGGTGCTCGGCTTCATCGGCCAGGAAGCGATGCATACGCGCGAGCACATCGAATACAACGACCTGCTGCAGTCGTCCGGCCTGCCCGCGCACAAGCTCGACAAGCGCCTGTGGACGATCCTCGGCTGGTTCAAGAAGGTGCTGCCGCATTCGATGCAGCTCGCGATCACGATCGCGCTCGAGCACTACACGGCGATCCTCGCGAACCAGCTGCTGTCGGGACACGAGCACCGCATCGACGGCTCGGTCGAAGGCTACCAGCAGATGTGGATGTGGCATGCGATGGAGGAAACCGAGCACAAGGCGGTGTCGTACGACGTATGGACCACCGTGATGAAGCCGGGCCTCGGCAGCTACCTGCTGCGCACGGGCACGATGCTGACGACGACCGTGTTCTTCTGGGCCATCGTGTTCGACTTCCACGTGCGCCTGATGCGCGCGCACCGTCGCGAACACGGCAAGTTCGGCGGCATGTGGCGCCTCGTGAAGTACCTGTACAGCCCGAAACACGGCGTGTTCCCGAGCATTGCGCGCGAATGGCTCGACTACTTCCGTCCGGGCTTCCACCCGTGGGACCACGACAACCACCAGTACCTGCAGGGGCTCGACACGCTGCTCGAGAACATCGACGCGACCAACGCGCGCTACGCGGCGCAAGCCGCCCCGCGCCGCGTGCCGCTGCACCCGGTTCCGCAGGCATGACGCCATGGCGCGCGCCCACGAGATGCTGACCGTCCAGTCCGGCGACGTGAAACTCGCCGTGTATGTAAGCGGCTCGCGTCGCGCGCCGCCGCTGATCCTCGTGCACGGCTACCCCGATTCGGCGGCCGTATGGGCGCCGATCCGCGCACGGCTCGCGAAGCGCTACCGCGTGATCGCGTACGACGTGCGCGGCGCCGGCGCCTCCGATGCGCCCCGCCGCCGTGCCGACTACACGCTCGAACGGCTCGCCGCCGACCTGAAGGCGGTGGCCGACGCGACCTGCGGCGGCCGGCCGTTCCATCTCGTCGGCCATGACTGGGGCTCGATCCAGTGCTGGGAGGCCGTGACCGACCCCGCGTTCCGCGGCCGGATCGCGTCGTACACGTCGATCTCGGGCCCGTGCCTCGATCACGTGTTCCGCGCGAAGATGCGGCTCAAGCAGAGCCTGAAGTCGTGGTACATCGCGTTCTTCCACCTGCCGCTCGTGCCGTCGCTGGTGTGGCGGCTCGGCGGCGCGGCATTGTGGCCGCGCTGGCTGCAGCTCACCGAACGCGTGCGGGCGGAGCGCGACCCCGTGCAACTGAAGAACGCGCTGAACGGGCTGCAGCTGTACCGCGCGAATTTCATCGCACGGGCACGCAAGCCGCGTGAGCGGTACGCGCAGGCGCCCGTGCAGATCCTGGTGCCGGTGCGCGACCGCTACGTGACACCCGAGATGTCGGTCGACCTCGACCGCTGGCTCGGCGACCACGTGCGCGAGGAAATCGACGGCACGCACTGGATCGTGCTGCGCCATCCCGACATGATCGCGTCGCGGATCGACCGCTTCGCGTCCGCGCAGGAGCGGCCGGCGGTCACGAACGCCGCGGTTCAGCGCACCGCCGGCGCCGGCAGGCGCCTGAACAGCGTCTCGTAGTCGACGACGAGCCCGTCGTCGTCGATCTCCATCTCGGCCGTGAAATTCCGGAAGATGCCTTCGTAGCGGTAGCGCCGGCCCGGCTCGAGGCATGCATAGGCCTGCTTGACCGGCGTGACCTTCAGGTCCGGCGTCGAGATGTACGCGACGTCGATCGGCCGCCGCTCGCCGCGCGCGAGCCCGAGGCGGCCGATCGGCAGCGAATTCGTGAACGGCGTCGCCGCGATGTCGATGTCGATGCAGCCGTCGAGCTCGGGCAACGCGCGGCCCGCGCCGTCGTGCCAGTGGCCGGCGCCGTCGCCGCGCAGTTCCAGCGTGCCGCCGCCCATCACCTTCAGCACTGCATAGGTCACGCGCCAGTGCGCATCGCACTCGACGCGATACGCGAGCCCGTATGCGCGGCCGTACCGCTGGCCGACTACCGCGCTTTCGACGACGATCCCGCCGCCGCTCCGGTCGAACGTCAGATGTTCGACCCCGTCGCCCTCGAGCGACGCCCAACGCACTTCGCGCATCGTTCCGCCTCCCGGTTTCCTTGATGCGTGGCATCGTCGCACAAATTCCCGAACGAAGACGCCAACAAATGCGTACTTGATCCGAAAGGCTGGCGATCGCTCAAATTCGCCGCGGAAACTGACACATTGCCAAAAACGTCAGCGCAGGCCGGCGGGCATCACCCCGCCCCAATTCGGGGCACCGCCCACAAATCCTGACTATCCATGATTCCCTATTCCGGTGCACAGGATTGTGTCCTATGCTCGCGGCTCGTCCTGTTACGCCGCCGACATGCCTACCGCCCGTTCCGCCTCGCCGTCGATCGACCTGCGCATTTTGCTGCGCGGCATCGGGCAGATCGTCCTGCAGGCAAATGCGTTCACCGGCGCGATGCTGCTCGCCGCGCTGGCGCTGACCGACGTGCGGCTCGCCTGCGCGGCGCTGGTCGGTTCGGCCGCCGCCAGCATGACCGCCGTGCTGACGGGCGCCGAGCGCCGCGACGTCGAACAGGGGCTGCACGGCTTCAACGGCGCGCTCGCCGCGCTGATCGCCGTGCTGTTCGTGCCCCATCCGCTCGCCGCGCTCGCGCTGGTGCCGCTGGTCGCAATCGGCGCGGCGCTCGTGCAGCGCGCGATGCGCGCGCCGCTCGCTCGCTGGCGCCAGTGCCCGTATTCGAGCCCGTGCCTCGCCGTCACCGCGCTGTGGCTGCCGTTTGTCGCGTTGCAGCAAACGAACGGCGCCCCGGTCGGCGCGACACTGGCGCTGCCTTCCATCGCCGACGCGCTGCTCGCGGGCGTCGCGCAGACTACCTTCGCGCAAGGTGCGTGGGCCGGCGCGCTGATCGTCGCCGGCATCGCCGCCGCGTCGCGGCGCGCGGCCGCGTTCGCGCTCGGCGGCGCCATCGTGTCGACCGTGCTGCTGCTCGCGCTCGGCGCGAGCGGCACGTCGTTGGCCGACGGCCTGCTCGGCTTCAACGGCGCGCTCGCCGCGCTCGCGTTGATGTCGCGCGGCCCGCGCGCGGCGTTCGCGGCCGCCGCGCTCGCCGCGCTGGTCCAGTGGCTCGCGACGCGCGCGGGCATCCCCGCGTTCACGGCCCCGTTCGCGCTCGCGTCATGGATCACGGTGGCCGTCGCGCGCCGCTTCACCCTCGGAGAAACCGATGTCGTCATTCGCACACCGTCCTGACGCCGTGAAACCCGGCGGCCCGATCTCCGACGCCGAACGCCGGCTGCGCGTCGACCTCGCCGCCGCGTATCGGCTCGTCGCGCTCAACGGCTGGGACGACCTGATCTACACGCACCTTTCCGCGACCGTGCCCGGCGAGCCCGGCCACTTCCTGATCAACCCGTTCGGCCTCACGTTCGACGAGGTCCGCGCATCGAACCTCGTGAAGATCGACCTGGCCGGCAACCGGATCGGCGACGGCGAGCATGCGGTCAACGTGACCGGCTTCGCGCTGCATGCGGCCGTGCACGCGGCGCGCGCCGACGCCGTGTGCGTGATGCATCTGCACAATACGGCCGGCATCGCCGTGTCGATCCAGCGCGACGGGCTGTTGCCCGCGTCACAGCACGCGCTGCGCTTTCACGGCGACCTCGCGTATCACGACTACGAGGCACTCACGTTCTCGCCGGCCGAAGGCGCGCGGCTGACTTCCAGCCTCGGCACGAAATCCGCGATGCTGTTGCGCAATCACGGCACGCTGACGGTCGGCCGCACCGTCGGCGAAGCCTATGTGCTGATGGATACGCTGATCAAGGCGTGCGACATCCAGGTGCGCGCGCAGGCGGGCGGCGGACCGCTCGTGCTGCCCGACCCGGCCGTCGCCGACCGCACCGCCGAACAGCTGCGCGACGGCGGCGCGATCGAAGGCGAACTGGAATGGCCGGCGCTGCTGCGCCGGCTCGACCGGATCGATCCGACGTATCGCGACTGACGTTGCCGGCGTCCCACCGAATTTCCACCCCAAACCATCGGAGCCCCCAGTCATGCCGACTTTCAATATCCAGTTGTTCGAAGGCCGCACGGTCGAACAGAAGCGCGCATTCGTCGAAGCGATCACGCGCGTCACGTGCGAGACGCTCGGCTGCGAGCCGGGCTCGGTCGATATCATCCTGACCGACGTGAAGAAGGAGAACTGGGCGACGGCCGGGAAGCTGTGGAGCGACGAGCGCTGACAGGCATCGCGTCGGCGCCGGCAGAACCTTCCGGGCGGTATGCGCTCGAACCGCGGTGACACCGGAACCGCCGTGCCGCACACACGGCACTCGATGGAGAATGCATGATCGAAGACAAACACATCGCCACGACACTGAACGAAATGATCCTGTCGATGGGCATGAAACTGGATCAATCGCTCCATCGGGTCAAAGAGACGCGCCCGGCGCACGAATTCGTCGCCTATCGTGAATTCGTGTCGCAAGTTTTGACCACGATGCCGGTCGACCTCATGAACCCGCGCTACATACGGCATCCCGACCTGAAGCCGCCGGAACTGGCATGACCCGCCTCTGCAGCGCCCCGCCACAGGCGCTGCAGACTCCCGCTTCACGCTCCCTCCCGTTGTGCGCCCGCACATCGCTTTGTCACGCAATCGGCGCATAATGCCGGACAGACGCAGCAGCCAATGGCCACCCGGGAGACCGCCATGGAAGCGAAGAACGAGGAAGTCGTCGCACACCTGCTCTCCGACGTCGTCGAATTCGCGCGCGGGCGCCTGCCCGAAGCCACGTTCCGGATCGTCGAACCCTTCCTGCGTCATTACTACGATTTCGTCGATGCCGACGATCTGCAGAGCCGCAGCATCGCCGATCTCTACGGCGCCGCGATGGCGCACTGGCAGACCGCCCAGAAATTCGTGCCCGGCAGCGAACGGCTGCGCGTGTACAACCCGATCCTCGAACAGCACGGCTGGCATTCCGACCACACGGTCATCGAGATCGTCAACGACGACATGCCGTTCCTCGTCGATTCGGTGACGATGGCCGTCAACCGCCTCGGGCTCGCGCTGCATTCGGCGCTGCACCCGGTGTTCCGCATCTGGCGCGGCCGCGATGGCGGCATCGAGCGCGTCGATGCGGGCGGCGCGACGCCCGGCGACGGCCAGTCGCAACTCGCGTCGTTCATCCATTTCGAAGTCGATCGCTGCGGCGATGCCGCGCTGCTCGACACGTTGCGCAACGACATCGCGCACGTGCTCGGCGACGTGCGGGCGTCGGTGGAAGACTGGCCGAAGATCGTCGACATCGCGCGCGCGACGATCAAGGACATGAAGGCGCGCGAATCGACCGCGGAAGACATCGAGGCGCGCGCGTTCCTCGAATGGATGGCCGCCGATCACTTCACGTTCCTCGGCCAGCGCGACTACGCGCTCGTGTCGGACGGCACCGGCTTCGGCCTGCGCGGCATCGAGGGTACCGGCCTCGGCATCCTGCGCGAATCGCTGCGCACGTCGGGCGCGCCCGACGTGACGCCGCTGCCGCCGGCCGCCGCCGACATCATCACCGGCGCCTGGCCGATCTTCCTGACCAAGGCGAACTCGCGCGCGACCGTGCACCGGCCCGGCTATCTCGACTACGTGGGCGTGAAACTCGTCGGCGCCGACGGCAAGGTCACCGGCGAGCGCCGCTTCATCGGGCTCTACACGTCGACGGCGTATTTCGGTTCGTATGCCGACATTCCGATCGTGCGCCGCAAGTGCGCGAACATCGTGCGGCGTGCAGGCTTCCTGCCGAAGGGGCATCTCGGCAAGTCGCTCGTGACGGTGCTCGAAACCTATCCGCGCGACGAACTGTTCCAGGCCGACGAGGACCAGCTCTACGACATCGCGCTCGGCGTCCTGCGGCTGCAGGAACATCAGCGCACGCGGCTGTTCGTGCGCCGCGACCGCTTCGACCGCTTCGTGTCGTGCCTCGCGTACGTGCCGCGCGACAAGTACAACACCGACCTGCGCCGGCGCATCGCGAAGCTGCTCGTCGATGCCTACAACGGCGTGAACGTCGAATTCACGCCGCTGCTGTCGGAATCGGCGATCGCCCGCATTCATTTCGTCGTGCACGCGGAACCGGGCACGATGCCCGACGTCGACACGCGCGAACTCGAGACGCGGCTCGTGCAGGTGGCGCGCCGCTGGCAGGACGATCTCGCCGACGCGCTGCTCGACGCATTCGGCGAAGAACAAGGCAACCGCCTGCTGCAGCGCTATGCCGATTCGTTCCCGGCCGGCTATCGCGACGACTATCCGGCGCGCACGGCCGTGCGCGACATCGAGCTGATCGAACGCGTGAAGGAGTCGGGCCAGCTCGCGATGAACCTGTACCGGCCGATCGAGGCCGACGCGCGCGCGTTCCGCTTCAAGGTCTATCGCGCGGGCGACCCGATCGCGCTGTCGCGCAGCCTGCCGATGCTCGAGCATCTCGGCGTGCGCGTCGACGAGGAGCGGCCGTACCGGATCCAGACGCAGGACGGCTCGCACGCGTGGGTGCACGACTTCGGGCTCGAACTCGCCGACGATACCGAGTTCGACATCGAGCGCGTGAAAGGCCTGTTCGAGGATGCGTTCGACCGGATCTGGAGCGGCCGGATCGAGAACGACGACTTCAACCGCCTCGTGCTGCGCGCGCACCTGAGCGCACGCGAAGTGACGATCCTGCGCGCGTATGCGAAATACCTGCGGCAAGTCGGCTCGACGTTCAGCGACGCCTACATCGAGCGCGCGCTGACCGGCAATCCGGCGATCGCGCGGCAGTTCGTCGAGCTGTTCCTGCTGCGTTTCGACCCGGCCACCGGCGACACGCGCGACGTGCAGGCCGAGCGGCTGCTGAAGGCGATCGAAGGCGCGCTCGACCAGGTGCCGAACCTCGACGAGGACCGCATCCTGCGCCAGTTCCTCGGCGTGATCAACGCGACCGAGCGCACGAACTACTTCCTGCGCGACGCGAACGGCGAATCGAAACCGTACCTGTCGTTCAAGTTCAATCCGGCGAAAGTGCCGGGCCTGCCCGAACCGAAGCCGATGTTCGAGATCTGGGTGTATTCGCCGCGTGTCGAGGGCGTGCACCTGCGCGGCGGGCGCGTCGCGCGCGGCGGCCTGCGCTGGTCGGATCGCCGCGAGGATTTCCGCACCGAAGTGCTCGGGCTGATGAAGGCGCAGATGGTGAAGAACGTCGTGATCGTGCCGGTCGGCTCGAAAGGCGGCTTTGTCGTGAAGAACCCGCCGCCGCCGAGCGATCGCGAAGCGTGGATGCGCGAAGGCATCGCGTGCTACCAGACCTTCCTGCGCGGCCTGCTCGACCTGACCGACAACCGGGTCGGCAACGCGATCGTGCCGCCGCCCGACGTCGTGCGCCACGATCCGGATGACCCGTACCTGGTCGTCGCCGCCGACAAGGGCACGGCCACCTTCTCCGACTACGCGAACGCGATCTCGCACGAATACGGCTTCTGGCTCGACGACGCGTTCGCGTCCGGCGGCTCGGTCGGCTATGACCACAAGAAGATGGCGATCACCGCGCGCGGCGCGTGGGAATCGGTGAAGCGGCACTTCCGCGAAATGGGCATCGATACGCAGACGACCGATTTCACGGTGGTCGGCGTCGGCGACATGTCGGGCGACGTGTTCGGCAACGGGATGCTGCTGTCGCCGCATATCCGGCTCGTCGCCGCGTTCGATCACCGGCACGTGTTCCTCGACCCGAACCCCGATCCGGCGATCAGCTTCGCGGAGCGCCAGCGCATGTTCGCGCTCGAACGGTCGAGCTGGGCCGACTACGATCCGGCCGCGATTTCGGCGGGCGGCGGCGTATATCCGCGCACCGCGAAGACGATCCCGCTGTCGCCGGCCGTGCAGGCCGCGCTCGGCATCGACGCACATGCGCTGCCGCCGGCCGAGCTGATCCGCGCGATCCTGCAGGCGCCGGTCGACCTGCTGTACAACGGCGGCATCGGCACCTACGTGAAGGCCGCGCGCGAAACCCACCTGCAGGTCGGCGACCGCGCGAACGACGCGGTGCGCGTGAACGGCGCGGAGCTGCGCTGCAAGGTGGTCGGCGAAGGCGGTAACCTCGGCTGCACACAGTTCGGCCGCATCGAGTTCGCGCAACGCGGCGGCCGCATCAACACCGATGCGATCGACAACTCCGCCGGCGTCGATTGTTCGGATCACGAAGTCAACATCAAGATCCTGCTCGGGCTCGTCGTGTCCGACGGCGAGATGACCGAGAAGCAGCGCAACGCGCTGCTCGCGGAGATGACCGACGAAGTCGGGCTGCTCGTGCTGCGCGACAACTACTACCAGACGCAGGCGCTGTCGATCGCCGGCCGCTATGCGGTCGAGCTGCTCGACGCCGAGGCGCGCCTGATGCGCTGGCTCGAACGCGCGGGCCGCCTGAATCGCGTGATCGAATTCCTGCCGACCGACGATGAAGTCGCGGAACGGCAGGCCGCGAAGCTCGGCCTCACGTCGCCGGAACGCGCGGTGCTGCTCGCGTACAGCAAGATGTGGCTGTACGACGCGCTGCTCGAATCCGACGTGCCCGAGGATCCGCTGGTGGCCGCGATGCTCGTCGACTACTTCCCGAAGCCGCTGCAGCAGCGCTTCAGCGAACCGATGCGCCGCCATCCGCTGCGCCGCGAGATCCTCGCGACGCACCTGACCAACGCGCTCGTGAACCGCGTCGGCTGCGCGTTCGTGCACCGGCTGATGGAGGAAACCGACGCGAAGCCCGGCGACATCGTGCGTGCCTGCATCATGGCGCGCGACGTGTTCGACCTCGATGCGGTGTGGCGCGATATCGACGCGCTCGACAACCGCGTCGCCGACGACGTGCAGGCGCGCATGTTCGTCGACGTCGCGCGGCTGCTGGAGCGCGCGGCGCTGTGGTTCCTGCGGCACCTGCAATCCGGCGCGGTGGCCGACGGCGGCGTCGCCGAGCTGATCGCGCGCTGCCGCGACGCGGCGCAGCGGCTTGCGCCGCAACTGCCGTCGCTGCTGCCGGCCGACGATCTCGAAGCGCTGTCCGAGCGGCAGCGCGTGCTGGTCGAAGCCGGCGTCGACAGCGCGCTTGCGGTGCGCGTCGCGAGCGGCGACATCTCGGCCGCGCTGCTCGACATCGCCGAAGTAGCCGCGACCAGCAACCGCAGCCTCGAACTCGTCGCGGGGGTCTATTTTTCGCTCGGCACGCTGCTCAATTACAGCTGGATCGGCGAACGGGCGGCAACGCTGCCGACGCCGACGCACTGGGACATGCTGGCGCGCGCGGCCGCGCTCGCGGAAGTGGCGCGCCTCAAGCGCACGCTCGCGACGAGCGCACTCGCGGAATCGCCGGATTCGACCACGCCGGAGACGATCGTCGGCGCGTGGCGCGCGCGCCGCGAAGCCGCACTTGCGCGCTACGAGCACCTGCTCGCGGACCTGCGCGCATCGGGTGGCGCGAGCCTCGCGGTACTGCTCGTGATCGTGCGGGAAATGGCCGTGCTCGAACGGGCGTGATGGTCGCGATGGCCGCGATGGTCGCGATGGTCGCGATGGTCGCGATGGTCGCGATGGTCGCGATGGTCGCGATGGTCGCGACGGCTCAGACCGTCGCGACCAGCAGCTCTTCCGCGTGGTTCGGCGGCCACAGGCCGTCGGTGCGATCGGCGAAGTAACGGCGCGTCAGATCGGCGGCCGATACGTGCGCGGCGTGCGCGAAGCCTGCCTCGCGCGCGAGCGCCTGGATCTGCGCCGGCATGAAGAAGCTGATGAACGGCGTGCCGCTTGCCCGCGCGCCCTTCGCGGCCATTTCCAGCCCGGGGCGCACATCCGGATCCGCATGCTCCAGCGGCAGCAGGAACGTCATCGCGAGCGTCGAGCCCGGCGCGAGCGATGCGGCTTCGCGCAACGCGGCCGCATTCGCTTCGTGCGTCAGGTACATGCTGACGCCGGTGGACACCACGACCGCCGGCTTGCCGGCGTCGAAGCCCGCATCGACGAGCGCAGCGCGCCACGACTGTTTCGCCTCGAAATCGACCGGCACGAAACGCAGCCAGTCGGGCACGCCGAAACCGAGCTCGACCAGGCGGCGGTGCTTCCAGGCCTGCGGCGCGGGCGGGTCGACCTCGAAGACGGTCACGCGCGACGCCATGTCGGGCCGGCGCTGCACGAAGCTGTCGAGGCCCGCGCCGAGGATCACGTACTGGCTCACGCCGCGCGCGGCCTGCTCGACCACCAGATCCTCGATGAAACGCGCCCGCGCGACGATCGACGCACGGAACGGCCGCGTGAACTGCGGATCCATGTCGCCGCGCTGCTGCCAGCCGGGTTCCGGCGCGAGCAGTTGCAGCCCGACTTCGTCGGCGAGCACCGGCGGCGGCGCGTCGAGTTCGACGTGCAATGCGCGCCACAGCGCGACACGCGCGGCCGTGCTGTCGGGGGCGCTTTCGCGGGGTTCGGTCATCGCCGCCTCACGCGCCCTGCTTGCCCGGCGCCTGCAGGCGCCATACGCGGCCGTCCGGATCGCGCACGGTCATGTCGCGCGTGCCCCAGTGGGTGTCCTCGAACGGCGTGACGACGTCGACGATCGGCTGCGGCTGCACTGCCTGTTCATCCGGCACCTTGAGCACGACCTGCAGGTCCGGCGTCTCGCCCGGCGGCACTTCCGCGATGAACAGAAAGGGGCCGTCGCCGCTGCGCAGCTGGCCCGAGTTGTGATCGGTTTCGAACTCCAGCGTGAAGCCCAGCGCCTGGAAGAACTTCGCCGACTTGCCCCAGTTGTGCGTCGTCAGGTACACGGCTTCGATTCGCTCGGTTGACATGTCACTCCTCCTTGGTGGACAGCCCCGCGCCCGGCGGCGGCGCGGCCAGGTACGCGCGCAATGCGTCGGCCACCAGCGCGGACAGCGATTGCTCCGTTTCGATGGCGCGATGCTTGACCCGCCGGATCAGGCTGAGCGGCAGGTAAACGTTGAACTGCTTGACTTCTTCGTCGGTCATGACGGCTAGTATGCTAGCAA
Source organism: Burkholderia sp. BCC0405 (assembly GCF_902833075.1). NCBI lineage: Bacteria > Pseudomonadati > Pseudomonadota > Betaproteobacteria > Burkholderiales > Burkholderiaceae > Burkholderia > Burkholderia sp. BCC0405. The sequence continues at coordinate 61,090 of NZ_CADFEO010000026.1, read as the reverse complement.
TCTAGCAAAAGTCAACCGCAAGCGCGGCCCGTCTGTGCGGGCCGCCCTGGGCTGTCGTGAATCCGGGTTACGTCGCGACGCGCGCCGCGAGCCGCGCAAATAACGCGTCGAGATCGAATCCCGTCGTGTCGACGCCGATCGTGTCGCGCAGGCACGCACCCCAAGCGGCCGCATCGTCGAACGTGACGGCGCGCCCGACGCCCGCCGCGTCGCGAATCGTCAGCGTGGTGTTGCGCAGCGCGGCACGGCCGTCAGGCAGCACGCGGCAGGCGATCAGGTTATGCAGGAAGATCGATTCGGGATACGTCGACGTGAACCAGTTCGCGGCGTCGTAATCGATCCACTCGACCCGCTTCGGCTGGAAGCGATAGGTGGTCTGCCAGCCGTCGGGCGTCTCGATCTGCATGTCGAATTCACCGTCGACCGGCGCGGCGACCACACGGAACACGCCGTGCGGCGTCGGCTGCCGCTCGTCCGGCACGAAACGCAGCGGCGCGGTGAGCGTCGCGCTGCCGAAGCCGATGTCCGCGAGCCAGGCCGCGCCATCGAGATCGATGCGCAGCAGCATGTGCGTATGCGCGGTGGCGGCTTCCGGCGGCTGCATCCAGCGCACGCGCGCGATCATCGGCGTCACGCGAAAGCCGATCGTCGTGAGCGCCGTGTAGAACAGCTTGTTGAGTTCGAAGCAGTAGCCGCCGCGGCGATGTGCGAGCACCTTGTCGACGATCGACGGCAGGTCGAGCGCGACGCGCGCACCGGTCAGCGGATTGAGGTTTTCGAACGGAATCGCCTGCGGGTGCAGCAGATGCAGCCGGCGCAGCACGTCGAGGGTCGGCTCGACCGGGCCGTCGTAGCCGATGCGGGAGAAATAGCGCGAGAGGTCAAACGAGTCTGTCATGAACCTGCACCGAAAAAAAGGACACGCCACGATAGCATCGTGCGAAATCCCCATGTTGTGCGGGGCCATCTTTGCATCGCGCGCAATGCCGGCACCGCATCGCGCGTGGCCCCGCGCAACGTTACGGCAGCAGTTTCAGCGCCGACGAGGCAGCCGTCGGCACCGAAATGCCCTGGTTCGTCGCGAACTGCACGGCCTGGCTGAGCGTCGTCGCGAGCGACTGCAACTGGCCCGGCGCGGTTTGCGCGATATACGACGCAGCCTGCATGTTCTGCGGATTCAGGCCCGACTGCAACAGCGATGCCGCGCTCGTCGAGCCGAGATTGCCAAGCCCCGACTGCAACTGCGAATACTGCGTGAGCCCCTGCCCGAGCGATGCGAGGCCGTTGCTGAACGCCTGCTTGTCGACCGGCCCGTGCGTCGCACCGCCGCTCGCGAATGCCTGGCCGAGCGCCTGCGACACCGATTGCTGCGCGCCGCCCATCTGCGACAACGCAGCCGGCGTCAGCGCATCTCCGCCGGCCAGCTGACTCGCGGCCTGCTGCGCCTGCCCGGCCGCGCCGGTAAGCCCCATCGCCGACGCCAGCGAAGACTGGCCGGTCAGCACCTGCTGGTTCGCGCCGACATAGGCCTGCAGCAGTTGTGCGACGCCACCCTGCGCGGGCGACGCCTGCTGCTGCCCGCCGCCGAGCAGCGATGCGCCGATCGACTGCAGGTCGAGCTGGGCATGCGCGGCACCGCTTGCCAGGATGCCGAGCGCGATGCCTGCCGAGGCCAGGTGCCGGCCCGTCGCGCGAATCTGCTTCATGTGTTTTCCTCGTGCCGAAACTGTTGAGGCCGATATTGTCGAAGCGCGCCGCGCGCAGCCGCAACGACTGAAACACATCGAAACGAAATCACGCCGCGCAACCGCTTGCAATTCCGCGGCCGCAGTACGTGCTCAAGGAGATTCGTCCGCGTTTGCCGGGCGATTTCCTGGCGTATGCCGAAATTCGTTCTCGCACCGCATCAATCAATGACGACGGTTGTCGGCTTTCGCAAGCGATGCTGGATGCGGCTGGCCAGCCGTCCCGCGCGCCGCACTGCACATCGCACGCTCCGTCGACCGAACCAGCGGCGACGCTGAACGTGCTGTCCAGCGTCAATGACATGACGCCATGCCGTCGCACAACGCGCCCGTGCGCGGCGTGGCGCGCGCCTACGAACCACACGTTCGAGCATCGCGGCAAAACGGGCGGCTTTCCGCCGCCCGCTTCTCCATCTGCCATGCGCGATCCGCAACCGGCTTCGGCTTCGGCTTCGGCTTCGGCTTCGGCTTCGGCTTCGGCTTCGGCTTCCGGCTTCCGGCTTCCGAGTATCGACCCACTCCGCGTTACGCCGCCATCCACGCCGGCAACCGCCCACCGACCCAATCAGCCGCCTGCTCGTAGCCGCGCGCGAGCTGCAACACGGCGAGATCGGCACGCGGACGCCCGATCAGCTGCATCCCCATCGGCAGCCCCGCGTCGTTGAAGCCGACCGGCACGCTGATCACCGGGCAGCCGGCCAGCGTCCACGGCACGACCGTTTCCATCCAGCGGTGATAGGTATCCATCGCACGGCCCGCGATCTCCTTCGGCCAGCGCTGCTCGACGTCGAACGGGAACACTTGCGCGGTCGGCGCCGCGATGAAATCGTAGCGGTCGAAGAAGTTCAGCACGGCCTGATGCCACGCGGTGCGCTCGACGCTCGCGTCGAACACGGCCGCGCCCTGCATCGCGAGCAGCCCTTCGACCTCGTAGATCGCCTCGGGCTTGAGCAGCGCGCGCCGCGCCGGATCGCGATAGTGCGCAAGCAGCCCGCCGCCGGACAGCAGGTGCCGGTGCGTGAGCCACAGGCGCCAGATCCGGTCGGGCGCGAACGCCGGCAGCGCGGCATCGACGTCGCAGCCGATCTCGCGCAGCGTCGCCAGCCCCCGCTCGCACAGCGCGAGCACGCCGGCCTCGGTCGCGAGATAGCCGTTCCAGTCGCCGACCCACGCGATGCGCTTGCCGCGCAGGTCGGCGTCGAGCGGCTGCGCGAACACGGCCGGATCTTCCGCGAGCGACAGCGGATCGTTGCGGTCGTAGCCGGCCTGGATCGAGAGCAGCTGTGCGACGTCGCCGACCGTACGGCCCATCGGCCCTTCGATGCCGAGCTGCTGCACGAACACGTCGACGCCCGGCCAGCGCGGCACGCGGCCCTGCGACGGGCGGAAGCCGTAGATGTTGCAGAACGCGGCCGGATTGCGCAGCGAGCCGCCGAAATCGCTGCCGTCCGCCACCGGCAGCATCCGCGACGCAAGCGCCGCCGCCGTGCCGCCGCTGCTGCCGCCCGCACTCTTCGTCAGGTCGTACGGGTTGCGCGTCGCGCCGTAGACCTCGTTGAACGTGTGCGAGCCGAGCCCGAATTCAGGCGTGTTGGTCTTGCCGATGAAGATCGCGCCGGCCGCGCGCATCCGTGCGACGCCCACGGAATCGGCCTGCGGCACGTTCTCGCGGAAGATCGGCGAACCGTAGGTCGTCCGCAGCCCCTTCGTCATCGCCAGATCCTTCGGCGCCTGCGGCATCCCGTGCATCCAGCCGTGGTACTCGCCGCGCGCCAGCGCGGCATCCTTTTCCGCGGCTTCGGCGAGCAGCGCGTCGCGATCGCGCAGCGCGACGATCGCGTTGACCGCGCCGTTCACGCGCTCGACGTGATCGAGATACGCGCGCATCGTCTCGACGCACGACACGGCCTTGCCGCGGATCGCCGACGCGAGCTCGCCCGCCGACAGGCGCACGATCGGGTCGACGGGGATGGAAGCGGGAGCGAGAAGCTGCGGGGCGCCGTGCGGCATGCGAAGTCTCCTGGAATCGGAAGGGAATGGCGGGCCGCATGGCGGCGGTCGCTCCCGAATCGGCCGGGAGCGGCCGCGCCGCGGCCGATGCACTACTCTACGCGACGCCGGATCGGCGACCCCCGATATTTTCTGCCGCGATTCATTGCGGTTCCGACTAAATCGGGGCGGCGGGCCACGCTTCGCGCGCGCCGCCCCGGCCGATGAAATCGTTTATGCGCATAAACTTAAATTTCTTATATTTCTATTAGGTGCGGCACGAGGCGGCACGCGTTAACGACATTTTTACGCGGTCGCCCGTTCTCTTTAGATCGTTCGGCCCAGCGGCGCGCTACGCTGGAATCATCTCGTTTCCCTGGACAACGTTCATGCTCAAGCTGCTGGTTCCGGTCGGCCACTCTCCCCGCTCGCTTCAGGCGGTTCGCCATGCGACCTTCCTGTATCGCGAACGGTGCGCATCGGAGATCGTGCTGATCAACGTTCAGGCGCCGCTCGAATCGACGCGGCTCGAGGCCTTCCATCCGCTGTCGCGGCTGCGTTCGATCGAGGAGAAGTTCGCGTCCGACGATCTGGCCATGGCGGAACGGATCCTGCAGGAAGCCGGCGTCAAGTACAGCGTCGTGATGAAGGTGGGCCCGGTGGCCGATACGATCGCGTCCGTCGCGGCAGAAACAGGATGTGACGAGATCGTGGTCGTCGCCCCCAGGCACGATCCGCTGCATGCACTGATGTCGGTGTTCCGCCGCAGCGTGATGAGCCGGCTGGTGCGGATTTCGAATGTGCCGGTCACGGCCGTGCAATGACGGGGATGGCGCGCGGCGGCGCGTCGAGGGCGCGTTCGGCGACGGGCCCCGGGTTTGCAACGCGCGATGCGCGTGGGCGCGTTGCCGCCCGCACGGGCACCGGCGTTGACGCAGCGCTTACTTGATGACCTTGCGCCAGAACACGAAATAGGCGGCTGCCGAAGACGCAACGAGCAGGATGGCCCACATCGGGGCGAGGCTGATCAGGACGGAAGAGACGTTAAGCATTTGGATTCCTCACTAATTCGACAGCGATATTCAGCACACACCGTGCTTGCCGGAACCGATGCCTTTCTCCGCGATCGCGCCCCGTCAAATCATGCGTTCATGCTATCGCCTCGAACGGCTGCGCGACCGCCGCCTCCCGTCCGTACCCTGACATTCGTCAAACTCCCGTGAATCGCGCGCCTGTCGCGCAGAAAACCGTCGCGCGAAGGCTTCGCCGCCCGTCCGGTTTCGCCTGCCCGGCGCACTGACGCCGCGCCTGCCTCCCGCAATCCACGAGAAACGGGACAGGATCACCCGGCGCCCCATTTCAACAGACGTTTACCGGGGGAACCCCCAAGTGCTTCGTCATACGGGTCCGCGTTACGCTTGGGCAACGAGGAGACGAACCATGAGACGAGCCGTACATATCGCTGTTTTCGCACTGCTGGCCTATCTCATCGGCGATCGCGCGATCCTGCATGCGCAGGGCCGCGATACCAGCCCGCTCGCGTGCGAACAGGGCGCCGCGCAAGTGAAGGTCGACGCGCTCGGCCGCGGTTTCGGCGAAGCCGCTGCCAGCAGCCAGGGCGAGGCCTTCATGTCGGGCTGCCTGGTGACGGGACGCGGCAACCAGGATGTCGCGCTGGCGAACCGCTGACGGGTGTCCGTTGACGCGCCGGCCGCGACCGGGTCGCGACGGCTGAACCGGAGCCGCGCGCACCCGCATCAATTCCCGCTGTTCACGGTCATTTTCTCGATCGATGTCGCGACGGATGTCACGGTCCGGATGCCGTTCACGCTGAACGTCTGCTCGCGGTCCGACTCGTCGCGGGGAAGACGCATCGACAGCTGCGCGACCAGGCCGTCCTTCCGGTAATCGCCAAACCAGTCGATCAACCGGCCGATGTAGCACGTGTCGCCGACGTGAACCGCCATGTCGCCGACGATCTCGTATGTGTAGTGGCCGGGCCCGTAACTCGAGTACTCGCTGCGATCGTCGCCCTGCACCGACGGCGGAATCGGACACAGCGGCGCGTCGGAGCCCGCATCGCGCGCGGTGCTGTCGCTCACGTCGTGCAGCGCCTTTTCGAGCGCCGCATGCAGCCGCCGCAATCGGCGACATCCCGTTCGATTTCCGCTACAGTGGCTTGCCCGGCATCCGGCCGGCACACCGAAACCCCGCTTCATCCGCAACGCCCCCCATCCAGAGATGAGCCATCCGCACACCGAGTTGATCCAGCGCTTCTACACGGCGTTCCAGCAGCGCGACATCGACCGGATGCTCGCCTGCTATGCCGATGACGTCGTGTTCGTCGACCCCGCGTTCGGCGAGCTGCGCGGCGACCTCGCACGCGACATGTGGCGCATGCTGGCCGCGCGTGCACAGGACTTTTCATTGACGTTCGGCGACGTCGACGCGGATCGGCAGGCCGGGCGCGCCAAGTGGATCGCGCAATACCGGTTCACCGCGACCAACCGCATGGTGGTCAACCGGATCGATGCGCGGTTCCGGTTTCGCGACGGACTCATCGTCGAACATCGCGACAGCTTCGACCTGTGGCGCTGGTCGCGCCAGGCGCTGGGACTGAAAGGCGCCCTGCTGGGCTGGACACCTTTCGTGCAACGGGCGATCCGCGCGCAGGCGCGGAAGAATCTCGACGCGTATCGCGCGAAACGGAAATAGCACTCACCGTTATGGCTTCATCGTCGCGTTGATCAGGTCGCAAGCCATGTCGGGCAGAACACCGTCCGGATGATTGAGACCGTACAGCCGATACCCGCTTTCGTCGGCTTCGGGATGCGGGCCGACGCGCCCCTTGCCCTAGCGATCGGTCGCGGCCGCATGAACCAGCGACGATGCGACGAGCGACAACACCACGAAAATTGATCCCATGGATCGCATGTTCGCGATCGACGGGATTTAAGGGCTCGCAGTCCTTCGGGACGGGGCGACTGGCGCGCGCCGGTGGTCGCCCCGCTTTTTGAAATCTGATTGAAAGCCGCGTGAAATGGAGCACAGGCGCGCGAAAGCGGCCCGCGTGTAACGTTTCTTGCTCGCTTGCGCAGATAGTTGCGCCGCCGGCAACCTGGCTCCCGGAGCCTCGTTACCGGCAGCGCGCCTCGCCGGTCGCGACCTCGATCGATACGCGTCAGTTCACATGACGGCAGCCAGAGCCGACAACGGCGGCGCCTGATGCGGACGAACGATCCCCGGGGCGCAGCCGGACGCCCTACCGCACCATCGCCCCGCCGCCCTCTGCGCCTCCCGGCGGCAGCCGGGTACCCCCGCCATACCTCGCCCGCACGCACGCCCACCCGTGCCTGCGCTACGCGTCCGCAACGACCGACTCCCCCGCGCCACCACGTCTCCTCGCCCCCCAACCCAACTCTTATATAAGACATAAGACATTTGACGTTAAAGCGCATTGAGATTAGAATCCGGCTGCAAAGCAGTGTCTGGAACAGCCCTGGAGTGCCGGCAAGGCCTTCCCCTCAAACGCAATATCAGCAGGTCTCCCCATGCTTGAAAACTTTCGTGCTCACGTGGCCGCCCGCGCCGCGCTCGGTATTCCTCCCCTGCCGCTGACGGCCCAGCAGACCGCCGAACTGGTCGAATTGCTGACCAACCCGCCCGCCGGCGAAGAGCAGACGCTGGTCGACCTGATCACCCATCGCGTGCCTGCCGGCGTCGACGAAGCCGCCCGCGTGAAGGCCGGCTTCCTGGCCGCCGTGGCCAAGGGCGAGACCGCCTGCCCGCTGATCTCGCGCGAACGCGCGACCGAGCTGCTCGGCACGATGCTGGGCGGCTACAACATCCAGCCGCTGATCGAGCTGCTGTCCGATGAAGCCGTCGCTGCCGTGGCCGCCGACGCACTGAAGAAAACCCTGCTGATGTTCGACCAGTTCCATGACGTCAAGGAACTCGCCGACAAGGGCAACGTGCACGCGAAGGCCGTGCTGCAAAGCTGGGCCGACGCCGAATGGTTCACGAGCCGTCCGGAAGTGCCGCAAAGCCTGACCATCACCGTCTTCAAGGTGACGGGCGAAACCAACACCGACGACCTGTCGCCGGCCCCGGACGCCACCACCCGCCCGGACATCCCGATGCACGCGCTGGCGATGCTGAAGAACGCGCGCCCGGGCATCACGCCGGAAGAAGACGGCAAGCGCGGCCCGGTCAAGTTCATCGAATCGCTGAAGGAAAAGGGTCATCTGGTCGCCTACGTGGGCGACGTGGTCGGCACCGGCTCCTCGCGCAAGTCGGCCACCAACTCGGTGCTGTGGTTCACGGGCGAAGACATCCCGTTCGTCCCGAACAAGCGCTTCGGCGGCGTGTGCCTCGGCGGCAAGATCGCCCCGATCTTCTACAACACGATGGAAGACGCCGGCGCGCTGCCGATCGAACTCGACGTGTCGCAGATGGAAATGGGCGACGTGGTCGAACTGCGCCCGTACGAAGGCAAGGCGCTGAAGGACGGCAAGGTGATCGCCGAATTCCAGGTCAAGTCCGACGTGCTGTTCGACGAAGTGCGCGCCGGCGGCCGCATTCCGCTGATCATCGGCCGCGGCCTGACCGCGAAGGCGCGTGAAGCGCTGGGCCTCGCGCCGTCGACGCTGTTCCGCCTGCCGCACCAGCCGGCCGACAGCGGCAAGGGCTTCTCGCTCGCGCAGAAGATGGTCGGCCGTGCATGCGGTTTGCCGGAAGGCCAGGGCGTCCGCCCGGGCACGTACTGCGAACCGAAGATGACCTCGGTCGGCTCGCAGGACACCACGGGCCCGATGACCCGCGACGAACTGAAGGATCTCGCGTGCCTCGGCTTCTCGGCCGACCTCGTGATGCAGTCGTTCTGCCACACCGCCGCGTATCCGAAGCCGGTCGACGTGAAGACGCACCAGACGCTGCCGAACTTCATCAGCACGCGTGGCGGCATCGCGCTGCGCCCGGGCGACGGCGTGATCCACTCGTGGCTGAACCGCATGCTGCTGCCCGACACCGTCGGCACCGGCGGCGATTCGCACACGCGCTTCCCGATCGGCATCAGCTTCCCGGCAGGCTCGGGCCTGGTCGCGTTCGCGGCCGCCACCGGCACGATGCCGCTGGACATGCCGGAATCGGTGCTGGTCCGCTTCAAGGGCAAGATGCAGCCAGGCGTCACGCTGCGTGACCTCGTCAACGCGATCCCGCTGTACGCGATCAAGCAAGGCATGCTGACGGTCGCCAAGCAAGGCAAGAAGAACATCTTCTCGGGCCGCATCCTCGAAATCGAAGGCCTGCCCGACCTGAAGGTCGAGCAAGCGTTCGAGCTGTCGGATGCGTCGGCCGAGCGTTCGGCCGCCGGTTGCACGGTACACCTGAACAAGGAACCGATCATCGAATACCTGAACAGCAACGTCACGCTGCTGAAGTGGATGATCGCGCAGGGCTACCAGGATCCGCGCAGCCTGCAGCGCCGTATCGCGGCGATGGAGCAGTGGCTGGCCGACCCGCAACTGCTGTCGCCGGATGCCGACGCCGAGTACGCGGCCGTCATCGAGATCGACCTCGCCGACATCCACGAGCCGATCGTCGCCTGCCCGAACGACCCGGACGACGTGAAGACGCTGTCCGACGTGGCCGGCGCGAAGATCGACGAAGTGTTCATCGGCTCGTGCATGACCAACATCGGCCACTTCCGTGCCGCGTCGAAGCTGCTCGAAGGCAAGCGCGACATCCCGGTCAAGCTGTGGGTCGCGCCGCCGACCAAGATGGACCAGAAGCAGCTGACCGAAGAAGGCCACTACGGCGTGTTCGGCACGGCCGGTGCGCGTACCGAAATGCCGGGCTGCTCGCTGTGCATGGGTAACCAGGCTCAGGTACGCGAAGGCGCAACGGTCATGTCGACGTCGACCCGCAACTTCCCGAACCGTCTCGGCAAGAACACCAACGTGTATCTCGGCTCGGCGGAACTGGCGGCAATCTGCTCGCGTCTGGGCAAGATCCCGACCAAGGAAGAGTACATGGCCGACATGGGCGTGCTCAACGCGAACGGCGACAAGATCTACAAGTACATGAACTTCGACCAGATCGAAGACTTCAAGGAAGTGGCCGACACCGTGCAGTTGTAAGCACGCGCAGCGGGCTGCGGCGGGTGGTTGACGTCGCAGCACACCACGCGATGGCGCCGCGGGCTGAATGCCTGCGGCGCCATTTTTTATGCGGCGCCGAAACAAGCTCCGCCGGGAGAGGGCGGCAAAGCCGCGATGGCCGGCGTTTCTACCGCTGCGTCACGACGCTCACGCGCCCTCGCCGCCCGGCTCGCGACGGATCACCAACTCGTTGAAACCGGTGCCCGCATCGGGTTCGCGCGAGAAGCGATGAGCAGGAAGCAGCGCGAGCAGGATCTCGGCGGTCGTGCGCACCACGCAACCGCTCGCCACATGGCCGCCCGTCACGCGGCCGCCCGCATCGGAAACGGACATGTGCAGGTGCGCCCCGTCCGGCGAGACCGAGCCGGCCAGCGTCAGGATTTCGAGATCGCCGCGCAGTTCGGTCGGCAGGTCGGCGCCTGCAAAGCGCAACTGCGCGACGCTCAGGCTGCCGATGCCCTGGATCACGAATGCGGCGTGCGCGTCGTGCTGACACAACGCGTGCTCGATCGACGTGCGCAGGTCGTCGCCGGGGGAAAGACGCAGAGGATGGGCTTGCATGGTCGAGCACCTGCCGATCGAGGAGGCTGTCGACCAAGGGTACGTTCGCGCCGTGAATCCGGCAAGTCACCCGCGCTCGGGAACATGGCGCGCCTGCGCCGCCGCGGGCCCCGGCATCAGACGCTAAAGCGCTCCCTCGCGAACTGCGCGGCCGCCACGCCCGCCGTCATCGCCACGGCTCGCACGGCTCGCACGCGCGGCGGCGGCCCGCTTACGCAGATATCCGGCAGCGTCTCGTTCCGCGCAAGCGCCATACGCAACGCATCGACCGGCGTGCCACGCCACCCGCCCCACTCCCCGCCCGCCTCACGCGTGACACGTCACACGCGCCGGTCGCTCGCCAGCAATCCGTACAGCGCGCTGTCCGACACTTCGTCGCCGACGATCCAGCGTTCGCGCAACACCCCTTCCCGAGCGAAGCCGAGCCGTTCGAGCAGCCGCGCCGACGCGACGTTGCGCGGATCGATATCCGCTTCGAGCCGGTTCAGCCGCAGCGTGCCGAACGCATGATCGATCACGGCCGATGCCGCTTCGCGCATGTAACCGCCGCTCCAGTACTTGCGCTTCAGGCTGAAACCGATCTCGGCGCGCCGGCATGGCTCGTTCGCATGGAACAGCACGCATTCGCCGAGCGCTTCGCCGGTTTCCCGCAGTTCGAGCACGCAGATCAGGTCCTGCCCGCTCGCTGACGCCTTCACGTTGCGCGCGACGCGCTCGATGGCCTGTTCGACGTGCGTCATCGGCGAGAACGAGAAATAGCGCATCGCTTCCGCATCCGACCAGATCTCGAATAAGGCGTGCGCATCGGCTTCGCGTAGCGGCCGCAGGACGAGGCGGGCGGTATGCAGCGTGACGGGTTCGAACAGGGGCATGGCGGCGGTCGGTCGAAAAACGGGATCGCAAATTAGAACACGCCGGCCGCATGTCAGCCATTTCGTTCATTCGCACGACCTGCCCCCGCTGCGGCACCCCGGATCGCCGTCAAACAAAAAAGCCCGGACATCGCCCGGGCCTCTTCACGTCATCCATTCCCGCCGGCCGCGCTTACGCCTCAAGCGCCTCGAGCACCTTCCCCTTCGTCTCGATCCCGACGAAGTGCACGGTCACGGCTGCGATCAGCGGCACGATGCCGATCAGGTAGAACGCCGGCGCGAGGTTGCCGCCGATGATTGCGTGCGGCACCACCATCGGCGCAACGAACGACGCGATCTTCAGCCATGCGCTGCCGAGGCCGCAGCCCGACGCGCGGATGCTCGTCGGATACTGCTCCGGCGTATAGACATACGCGGTAATGAATCCCGACGCCATCAACCCGAGCGACAGCGAGCAGAAGATCGACACGACATACACCGACGACGCGTGATAGAAGCCCGCGAACGCCAGCGACAGTGCGCACAGCACGAACGACCACACGATCACCGGCTTGCGGCCGAGCTTGTCGACCAGCAGCGCCGACGCCAGCGACCCGAGCACGCCCATCACCGAGCCGATCACCGCGAGGTTCAGCGCGAGCTGCAGCGGTGCGTGATAGAAGTTCTTGTAGATCGTCGGCAGCCATGTCGACAGCCCGTACTGGATGAACCCGCAGGTCGCCCACAACGTCGCCACCGCGAGCGTGCGCTTGCGATACGCGGCGCTGAACAGGTCGCTCATCTTGCGCTTCGGATGCTGGCGCACCATCTCGTCGAACGCGGCCGCCTGCGTGACCGGCGGCAGCTCGCCACGCACCGACGCTTCGAACGCGCCAACCGCTCGCCCGGCTTCCGGGAGCCGCCCGCGCGACGCGAGCCAGCGCGGCGATTCCGGCACGAGGCGCGTGAGCACGAGCGACAGGATCAGCGGCAAGCCGCCGACGAAGTACATGATTTCCCAGCCGAAGCGCGGCACGAGCCACGCACCGAGCGCCATCGACACCAGCAGGCCGATCGGGAACACGATCTCGTACAGCAGCACGAAGCGGCCGCGGCCATGTGCGCGCGTGATCTCGTTGATGTACGTCGCCGCGACCGGCAACTCGCCGCCCAGGCCCAGGCCCTGCAAAATCCGCAGCAGCACGAAGATCTCGAACGTCGGCGCGAAGCCGCACGCGATGCTCGTGATGCCGATCACGGCGGAGCTCCACGCGATCGCCTTCACGCGGCCGTGCTTCTCCGCCAGCGCGGGAAACAGGAAGGCGCCGATCAGCTGGCCGATCGCGCCGGATGCGATCAGCATGCCGATCTGCGTCGGCGACAGCCCCCATTTGTGAATCAGCAGCGGCAGCGTCGCCGCGATCGTGATCACGTCGAAGCCGTCGAAGAACGTCGCGGCGCCGATCAGCACGCGCGCGCGGATCTGCATCGCGTTGGCGGGAAGCCGCTCGAGCCGCGCGATGATCGCGCCGGGCGTGGAGGCGGCAGCTTCCATCGTGGCGCGACCGGCCACGACGTTGTCGAAAGTGCTCATGCGGGGAGTCTCCTGTGTCTCGTCGCCCGGTCAGGCCAGAGTCTTGCTCGTGTCTGCCAGCGCTTCCGTATCCACTGCCCGGCCCTGGTTCATCCACTTGCGCGCGAGCTTCAGCTCACGTGCGTTGTTGATGGCGACGACACCTCTCACATGTCCCTCGCCCACGAAAAACAGCGTTGCGCGGCGCGCGGCAAGCTCGCCGCGCACGACGAGCTGCGCATCGGCCGGCAGATCGCCAAGGATCTGCAGGTTCACGTCGTACTGATCGGACCAGAACCACGGAATCTCCGCGTACGGCGCACGCACGCCGAGCACGGCCTTCGCAGCCGCGATCGCCTGGTTCTGCGCGTTGGCCCACGATTCGAGCCGCACGCGCCGCTTCAGCCAGCCGTTGTGATGGTTCGCGACGTCGCCGCACGCGAAGATCGCCGGGTCGCTCGTCGCGCCGAATTCGTCGACGACGATACCGTCGTCGACGGCCAGCCCCGCATCGCTCGCGAGCGACGCGTTCAGTGCGAGGCCGATGCCGGCCACCGCGAAATCGGCGTCGATCGTCGTACCGTCGGCGAGCGTCGCGCGGACCTTCGACGCGTCGCCCGGCTGCGCGTCGAGCGATGCGAGCGCCGCGCCGAGGCGGACGTCGACGCCGTTCGCACGATGCAGGTCGAGCAGGAAATCCGACACGATCTGCGGCACCGAGCGGCCGCACAGCCGCGGCGCACCTTCGACCACCACCGCTTCGACGCCGAGCTTGCGCGCGGTCGCCGCGACTTCGAGGCCGATCCAGCCGCCGCCGATCACGAGCACACGCCGGCTCGCGCGCAGCTTCTCGCCGAGCGCGGCCGCTTCGTCGAGCGTGCGCAGGTAATGCAGGCTCGGCGTCCTGACGATCGAATCCGGCAGACGGCGTGACGTGCCGCCCGTCGCGATCACGAGGCGGTCGTATTCGATCTCGCGGCCGCTTGCGGTTGTCACGACGCGGCGTGCGCGGTCGATCGATGCGGCGCGTTCCGGTTGCCACGCTTCGACGTTCAGCGCGTCGAATTCGTCGGGACGCACGACCCGCACGGTTTCGATGTCGGCGTCGCCGGCCAGCACGGCTTTCGACAGCGGCGGGCGCTCGTACGGCAGATGCGGCTCGTCGGCAATCATCACGAGACGGCCCGCAAAACCTTCCGCGCGCAACGTCTTCAGCACCCAGCCGGCGGCCTGGCCGCCGCCGATCACGACGACCGTGCCGGGCGCGGGCTGCGCCTGCGTGTTTCCTTCGCTCATGATTTTCGCTCCGTCATGAACTTGCCTTCCGGCGCCTTCGCGCTCTTCTGCCGGCGCGTATTGCCGTCGAGGCCGCCGTCGACGGCCCATTCGGCGAACACGGTCGGGCCCGGCTCGAATTCGCGCGGCTGCCACTCGGGTGTCAGCACGTCTTCGTCCGCGTAATACTCGATCAGGCCGCCGGCCGGGTTCTGGAAGTACCAGAAGTACGCGGACGACACCGGGTGACGGCCCGGGCCGAGCTGCGTTTCCCAGCCGCAGCGGTCGATGTGCATGCCGCCGCCGAACACTTCGTGGATGTCGCGCACGGTGAATGCCACATGGTTCAGGCCGCGCTTGCCGTTCGGCAGCGCGAGCAGGAACAGGTCGTGGTGGCCGCCGTGCGGCGCGCAGCGCATGAACGCGCCGCGGCCCGGGTAACGGTCGGACATCTCGAAGCCCAGCAGCTCGTGATAGAACTTCACCTGCGCGTCGAGGCAGTTCGTGAAGAACACCACGTGCCCGACCTCGACCGGCTCCGCGCGCGGGTAGATCGGGCTCGGCTGGTCGACGCGCAGCGTCCGGCCCCACACGTTCGACGGCGAGCCCGTGATGTCGAGTTCGCGCTTGCGCGTGACTTCGACGCGGATCGCCATCCCGTTCGGGTCGATGCAGCCGATCGCGTCATCCTGCGCGTAATACCCGGGCTGGCCGGCGAGCTTCGTGCGCAGCGCGTCGAGATCCTGCCGCGTCGCGACGCCCCACGTGACTTCACGCAGCGTCGGGCCCGCTTCGAACGCGGGCGGCAGCGCCGGATCGTCGGCCTTCACGGCCAGCACGGTGCAGCCGTTCAGCGTCTCGAAGCGCGCGCGCGTGTCGTCGTGCGCGACTTCCCTCATCCCCCAGTCGGCGAAAAAGCGCCGGCAGGTCGCGAGGTCGTCGACGCCGTACGTGATCTGCTCGATTCCCAAAATGCTCATTGCGTCATTCCCCTTCGCTCAGTGCGCCCACGGCAGCGGCGCGTCGTTCAAGCCCCAGTAGAGGCTCTTCTGCTGCATGTATTCGCGGATGCCGAGACGCCCCTTCTCGCGCCCCATCCCGCTCTCCTTCCAGCCCGAGAACGGCGTGGAGATCGAAAACAGCTTGTATGTGTTGATCCAGACGGTGCCCGTCTCCAGCGCACGCGCGATGCGCCACGCGCGCTTGTAGTCGCGCGTCCAGATGCCGGCCGCCAGGCCGAACACGCTGTCGTTCGCCTGCGCGATCAGCGACGCTTCGTCGTCGAACGGCATCGCGACGAGCACCGGGCCGAAGATTTCCTCCTGACAGATGCGCGCGCTGTTCGGCAGGCCTTCGAGTATCGTCGGCTGATAGAAGAAGCCATGCTCGCGCCCGTCGCCCGACGGCCGCTCACCGCCGCACAGCAGGCGGCCGCCTTCCTCGAGACCGAGCGCCACGTAGCACTCCACCGACTCGCGATGCTTCGCGGTGATCAGCGGCCCCATCTGCGTGTCGGGGCGCGTCGGGTCGCCCACGCGCAGCTTGCGTGCGCCGGCGACCAGGCGCTGCATGAATGCGTCGTACACCGCGCGCTGCACGAACAGCCGCGAGCCCGCGATGCACGCTTCGCCCGACGAGCTGAAGATCCCGTACAGCACGCCGTTGACCGCGTGATCGAGATCGGCGTCTTCGCAGACAATCGTCGGCGACTTGCCGCCGAGTTCGAGCGACACCGGCATCAACTTCTCGGCCGCGATGCGCGCGATGCCGCGGCCCACTTCGGTGCCGCCGGTGAACGACACTTTCTTCACCAGCGGATGACGCACCAGCACGTCGCCGATTACCGAGCCCTTGCCCGGCAGCACGCTCAGCACGCCCTTCGGCACGCCCGCTTCCTCGCAGATGCGAGCCAGCGCAAGCGACACGAGCGGCGTGACTTCGGCCGGCTTGAGCACCACCGCGTTGCCGCCGGCCAGCGCCGGTGCGAGCTTCTGCGCATCGGACGCGATCGGCGAATTCCACGGCGTGATCGCCGCGATCACGCCGATCGGTTCGTACACGCTCATCGTCAGGTAGTCGCCGCGCGACGGCGTCAGTTCCTCGTCGAGCGTTTCGAGGCACGCCGCGAAATAGCGGAACGTGTTCGCGGCGCTCGCCACCAGCACGCGCGTCTCGCCGATCGGCTTGCCGTTGTCGCGACGCTGCAGGTTCGCGAGCGCCTCGTGGCGCTGCATGATCAGATCGGCGATGCGGTACAGCACCTGCGCGCGCAGGTGCGGCTTCAGCCCGGCCCAGTCGGCGCGGCGCCATGCGGCGTCGGCGGCCTCGACGGCTTCGGCCGCGTCCTGCGCATTCGCGGTCGACACTTCCATGTTCAGCGACTGGTCGGCCGGATAGATGCTCGCGTAAGGCGCGCCACGGCCGCGCCGCCATTCGCCGCCGATCAGGATGTTGCCGTCGGGCACGAGGCTCGTATCGAAAGGAGTCATGTCACAAGTCCCACAAATCTGTCTCTGCACGTCCGCCTTCGCCGTGGCGCGGGCGGACCTTCAACGGCCCGGTCAGATCACGCAGCGGGCCGCGCGGTTGCGCAGCGCGCGGATCGCGCTGTACGCCGTCAGCGCGGATGTCTTCGGGTTGTCAGGCAGCGGCTTGCCGCTCATTTCCAGCGACATCTCGCCGAATGCGCCGCGTGCGGTGATGCGATGCACGTTGCGTGCGACGGCCGGATCGGCGATCAGGCGCACGTGCGTCGCGTCGAGGCCGAGGCCCGCGAGCGCGACGGTTGCCGCGACGTTCGCGTTCTTCGGATACAGGCGCGCGGCATCGCGCGCGCTGCCTTCGAAGATCACCTTTTCCTCGCTCATCGCGCGCAGGTCGCACAGCGCCTCGGCGGGCGTACCGAGCCAGCCGAGCGGCGGCTTGCGGCCCACGTACAGCACTTCGTCGAGGCCGCCCTGCTTCGCGGACGCCAGCGCATCGATCCCGCCGATCGCGCCGGACAGCAGCGTCACCGTCGCGTCGCCTTCGTCGGCCGCCTGCGCGAGCACCTCCAGCAGCGCGAGATCGGACAGCGCGCCGATCGATGCGACCGCGCAGTCGGTGCCGGCCTTCAGCAGCGGCACGACGTGATCGACGAGCGCGCTGTGGCCCGCGCATTCGAGCGCGAACTCGGGGCGGCGAGCCAGTGCGCCGACCGACGACACGACCTCCACCGCGCCGCCCAGCACGCCCTGCACCGCCGCGCGCTGGTGTTCCGGCACGATCACGTGCGCGACGCGCAACGACGCATCGTGCTCGACCGCGTGGTACACGGCCGCGCCGATCGCACCGAAGCCGATCATCGCGACGTCGACCGGTGCGTGGGCCCGCTTCTGCCCGTTATGCATACTGGCGCTCCGACGGCGTTTCTTCCTTCTTCACCGGCGGCCCCGCGAAGTTCGATGCGAACGAGCCGACCGACAGCATGTCGACCTCGACCATCACCGGGCCTTCCTTCGCCAGCCCTTCGCGCACGATCGCTTCGGCCTGGTCGAGCGACGTGATCCGGTAATGGGTGAGGCCGAAGCTCGCGCAGAACTGCGCGAAATCGGGCTGGTGCAACTGCACGAAGCAGCGGCGGCCGTCGTAGTGCGCGTCCTGGATGTTGCGGATCACGCCGTAGCACTGGTCGTTCATCAGCACGATCATCACGTTCGCGTTTTCCTGCACGGCCGTCACGAGCTCGCCGACGTTGACCATCAGGCCGCCGTCGCCGACGAGGCAGACCGTCTTCGCCGCCGCGCCCGCGAGCGCCGCGCCGATGCCCATCTGGATGCCCTGGCCGATGCCGCCGCCGAGCGCATGCACGCCCGAGCGCGGCTCGAAGATCTTCAGCAGGCGGTTGCCCCACGTGCTGTTCGAGATCGTCACGTCGCGCACCCAGTTGTAGTCGCGGCCGACGGCGCCCTGCAGCGTATCGACGAGCTGCTTGTACGGCCCGAGGCCCTTCGACACGTCGGCCACCGCCTGCTCGCGGGCTGCCGCGAGATCGGCCGCGAACCGCGGATCGACCGACAGGCGGCCTTCGAGCCGGTCAGCCAGCTCGGCGAGCACGCGCTTCGAATCGCCGTGCACGAACAGCGCGTTGGGATAGCCGCGGTTGTCGGCAAGCGCGTCGGCATCGATGCGGAACAGCGGCTGCGGCAGCGCGAGCCGGTACTTCAGCGTCTCGTTGCCGCGCAGGCGCGAACCGACGACGACCAGTGCATCGCAGGTCTTGTAGAACGCCTCGACGGACGCGTGCACGTTGAACGCGCCGAGCGTCGCCGGATGATCCTCGGGCAGCACGCCTCGGCCCTGCACGCTCGTCACGACGCCGAAGCCGAGCTTCACGAGGCGTTCGACTTCCTCGCGTGCGTGGCGCGCGCCGCCGCCGAGCCACAGCAGCGGGCGGCGCTTGGCCGCCAGTGCGTCGGCGAGCTTCGCGACGCGGGCCGCGTCGTGCTCGCGAACCGCGACGTGCGCGGGCTCCAGGTCTTCCGGCCATTCGATTTCAGCGGCCTGGATGTCGATCGGAATCTCGACCGACACCGGGCCAGTCGGCGCGGTCTGCGCGATGCGCACGGCTTCGCGGATCGTCGGCAGCACGGTTTCGACCGAGCGCACGCGGAACGCGGCCTTCGAGATCGCGTCCAGCATCGACAACTGGTCGGGGGCTTCGTGGATGTACGCCAGATCCCGGTCGAGGTACGGCGTCTCGATCTGCCCCGTGATGTGCAGCAGCGCGGTGCCGGCCGTCAGCGCCTCGACCATCGCGCCGGCCGCGTTGCCCGCCGCCGTGCCCGTGCTGGTGAACGCGACGCCGAGGCCGCCCGACACGCGGGCCAGGCCGTCGGCCATGTTCAACGCGCCGGCTTCGCCGCGTGCGCCGACATACCGGATGTTGCCGCGCGTGTTGATCGCGTCGAGGATCGGCATGTTGTGGATCGAGATGACACCGAATGCGGTCTTCACGCCGCACTGCTCGAGGAAGGTGGCAATCAGCTCGCCGACCGTGGTTTTTTCAGACATGGCGTGCAAAGCCTCCAGAAACGTCGATATGGCTGCCCGTCGTGTACGACGACAGATGCGTTGCGAGATAAAAAAGTGCCCAGGCGGCCTCGTCAGGCTTGCCGAAGCGGTTCAGCGGAATGTTCTTCGTGCGGGCGATCGCGCCCGTCCAGTCCTCCCAGCTTTCGCCGGACCGCGCCTGCGTTTCGTAACGGCGGCGCCACTGGCCCGACTCGACGATGCCGATCAGGATCGAGTTCACGCGGATGCGCTGCGGCGCGAGTTCGGTCGCGAGCGACTTCACGAGGCTCAGCACGCCCGCGCGCGCGGACGACGTCGCGACCATGTGCGGCTCCGGCTGCAGCGCGAGCAGCGAGTTCACGCAGGTGATCGTCGGCGCCTGCGCATCGCGCAGCAGCGGCAGGAACGCGCGCGTCGGGCGGATGATGCTGAAATACTTCAGTTCGAGCTCTTCGCGCCACGCGTCGTCGGTCGTGTCGGCGAAGGTCGACACACGGCCCTGGCCGGCGTTGTTGACCAGCATGTCGGCACGGCCGAAACGCGTCGAAACCGCTTGCGCGAACGCGGCCACATCGGTTTCGTCGAGCACGTTGCAGCGCCCGGCGAGCAGTTGCGCGCCCGGGTATTTTTCAGCGAGCATCGCTTCGGCGCGTGCCAGACGGTCGCTGTCGCGGCCGCAAATCGCGACCGATGCGCCTGCCTGCAGGAACCGTTCGGCGGTCGCGAGGCCGATGCCGGACGAACCGCCCGTCACCACCGCGACCTGCCCGGTCAGATCGATCTCAATCATCGGAGTCCTAATGCCTTCAGAAACGTGTGCTCGTCATCCGAGCGGTAATTGAGCCGCCGCGACAGTTCCGCCGCCGCGCGCTGCACCTTGTCGATCAGGCCGTCCGCGATCAGCGCCGCATCGATTTCCGGCCTCGGCACCGTCACCGTGATGCACGCGACGATCTTCTGCGTCTCGTTGCGCACCGGCGCCGTGACCACCGAGATGCCGCGCTCGAACGACGAATTGCTGACGCCGTAGCCGCGCAGCGCATCCTCGCGGATCACGTCGTACAGCGCGTCGACCGTCTCGGGCGTCGCGTTCGTCATCCGGTTCAGCGCGCCTTCCGGATACAGCGCATGCAGCTCCTTCAACGACAGGTCGCCCATCAGTACGTGGCCGTGCGTCGTTGCATGCGCGGGCAGGCGCGTGCCGACGTTCACGCGGATCGAGCTGAACACCGGCGCCTGGCTCTGCGCCTTCGCGACGAACACCACGTCGCGGCCGTCGCGGATCACGATGTGCGTCGTGAAGCCGGTCGCGTCGCGCAGGCTTTCGATCACGGGCAGGCCGAGATCGGTCAGCTCCAGCGAGCTCAGGTATTCGAAGCCGAGCCGCAGCACGGCGATGCCGAGCTTGTAGTTGCGATCCTTGTCCGCGCGCTCGAGGAAGCCGAGCGATTCGAGCGTTTGCAGCAGACGGAACACCGTCGTGCGCGGAATGCCGAGCCGCTTCGACAATTCGGGCGCGCCGAGCACGGGCTCGCGCGGCGAGAATTCGGCGAGGATCCGCAGCCCGCGTTCGAGACCCGGCACCACGTAACTGGCTTCGCCCTTGCCGCTTTCGGATTCGGCCTGTTGCAGCGGTTCGTTCATGCGAGCCCCCGCTGTGGGTCGCACTGACGGCAGAATGCGTCGATCAGTGCGGAATAGACGGCCGGTGCTTCCACGTAGCCGGCATGGCCTGCTTGCGGAATCACCTGCAGCCCGACATGGGCGGCCGCGGCGATCCGCTCGCACGCGGCGGGCGGCGTGATCGCGTCGTTCGCGCCGACGGCCACGGCCGTGCGGCCGCGAAAGCCGGCGAGATCGGTGGCGAGATCGGCGTTCGCGAGCAGGTGCGTGGCCTGCGCATAGCCGGCCGGCACGATGCGCGCCATGTTCCAGCGCACCCACGCGCGCGCATCCTCGCTCGCGAAACCGGACAGCATGTTGCCGCTGCGCTGTTCGGCGAGCCCGGCCGGACCGAGTGCGGCCAGCATCGCGAGCCGCGCGTCGCGGCGCGATTCGCGCGTTTCAGCCGGTGCGCTGCCGTAGCCGCCCGCGGGCGACACCAGCAGCAGGCCGGCGATCCGCGCGGGCATCACGCGGGCGAGACCGCCCGCGATGATCGCGCCGAGCGAATGCCCGACCAGCACGCAGCGTTCGATGCCGAGTGCCTCGAGCCACGCGTTCAGCGATGCCGCGTAATCGGCGGCGGCCGGCGACGCGCCGTGCACCGGCGTCGACACGCCGTAACCGGGCGCATCCCACGCGAGCACGCGCCGCGATGCGCCGAGCGTGTCGAGCTGGCGGACCCACGATGCGGCGCCCGAGCCGATCCCGTGCAGCAGCACGACGGGCAGCGCACGGCCTGCATGCTGCGCGCCGGCCTCACGGTAGCCGATCGTGCCCGCCGCGCCGGCCGCGCAACGCTGTTCGGGAAACTGCCCGAGCAGCGCGGCGAATGCCGCGGTGCGGTCGCGTTCACGTTTGTCGATGACACTCATTGCTTCACCGGCTCCGTCTCAGCGCTTGATCTTCGCGAGCGGCGAATCGGGCGGATACGTCGGCGTGATCGGCTTCGGCGAACCGAGCATCACGCACATCAGCGCATCTTCCTCGCCGATGTTGATTTCCGTGCGATACACGCCCGGCGGCACCGAGATCAGGTCGCGTTCGCCGAGGATCGCTTCCCACGTCTCGCCGTCACGCTCGCAGATCACCTTCATCTTGCCGCGCAGCACGAAGAAGATTTCCTCGACGTCCATGTGGATGTGGCTCGGGCCGATGTTGCCGGCCGGGATGACCATCGTCGAGAACGTGAAGCCGCCGGCCGGCACCGTGTTGACGTCCTTCGCGACGCCCGTGCCGCCCGTGCCGACGTAGCGCATCTGCGCGCGGCGGTACTTCGGGTCGTAGTCGGCCTGGAACTTCAGTGCGTCCCAGTCGTAGCGCCGCGTCGCGTAGCGCGCCACGCGCCCTTCCATCCAGTCGTTGAAGCTTGCGCCTTCCGGCTGGTCCCACGATTTGCGTTCGAGATCGGCGTCCGCCATCGTCAACTCCTTCATCAAGGGTGAAAACATCAATTCATCACGAAGCCGCCGTTCACCGGCAGCAGTTGACCCGTCACGAAGCGCGCGCCGTCCGACAGCAGGAACAGCACCGGGCCCGTCACGTCGTCGGGCACCTGCGCACGCGTCAGCGCGCGGCCCTGCATGTAGAACGCGTGGCGCTCGGCCGGCACGTAGGCCGTCGCCTCGACTTCGGTCAGCCCAGGCGCAATCGCGTTGACCGTCACGCCGTGCGCGCCGAACTCGCGCGCCTGCGCATGCGTCATCGCGATCACCGCGCCCTTGCTCGCGACGTACGCGAGCAGCTTCGGCGCACCCCACAGCGCGGTGTCCGATGCGAGGTTCACGATCGCGCCGCGGCCCGATTGCGCGAGGTACGGCAGCGCCGCATTGCTGACGAGCCACACGCCGCGCACGTTCACGTTCATCACGGCGTCCCACGTCGCGACGTCGAGCTCGGTCGACAGCTTGCCGCCCGAGTTCGTGATCGCCGCGTTGTTGATCAGCGCGTCGATGCCGCCGAGCGCCGCCGCGCCCTGCGCGACGAACGCGGTGACGCTCGCCGGATCGGCGAGATCGAGCGCGATGAAATGCGCGACATGGCCGGCTTCGGCGAGTTGCGCGGCAAGCGCGCGGCCTTCGTCGGCCAGCACGTCGCCGAACGCGACCTGCGCGCCCGCTTCGACGAGCGCCGTCACGAACGCCGCGCCGAGCCCGCGCGCGCCGCCCGTGACGAGCACGCGGCGCCCCGCGAGCGACACGACCGGAGCGCGCTCAGCCATTCGAGGGCTCCGCTGCAGCCTGCGCCGCGCGATGCGCGTCGAGCGCGGAGAGATGCTCCTGCGCACGCGTGCGCAGCATCCGGCGCACGCGCGTCATGCCGACGTCGTGCTGGTACAGGTATTCGTGATCGCGCGCATTCGGCGCGAGGCTTTCGAGGACGTAGCGGTCCTGCTCGAGCACGTCCCAGTGCAGGCCCTCGAGGCGGTTGCGGTACATGAAGCGCCACACGTCGCGCTGCCAGCCGCTGACCTTGCGCGTGCGCCAGAAGTAGACCTGGCAGTTGTCGCCGTCGACCGGCGTCGCGAAGCCGATGATCCCGAAGTTGCCGCCCGGGCCGAACTTCTGCTTGTACGGGATCGCGAGGCGCATCCACAGGCAGCCCGTTTCGCCGAGCTCGACCCAGTCGAAGTTCACGTCGCGCTGGCCGATCTTCTCGAACATCAGGCCCGTTTCCGTCTTGCGCACGCGCATCTCGGCCTGCTTGTCGCCTTCGGCCATCGAGTGCGAGGTGGCGTGCAGGTACGCGCCGTGCATCGGATCCATCACGTTGTCGATCGCGTACTGGTAATTGCACTTCCAGTTCGACACGCACAGGAAGTGGCCGTACTCGTCGTCGACCAGTTCCTCGGGCAGGTTCAGCGGCGCCGACTCGCCGTGCGCTTCGTCGCCGAACCACAGGAAGATCGCGCCGGCCTTCTCCTCGACCGGATACGACTTCACGCACTTCATGCCTTCGAGCGGACAGTTCGATACGGCCGGCACGCGGTTGACCGTGCCGCCGCCGTCGACTTCGATGCCGTGATACCAGCAGGCAATGTTGCCGCCGAGGTTCCAGCCGAGCGACAGGCGCGCGCCGCGGTGCGGGCAGCGATCCTCGAGCGCGTGAACCTTGCCGTCGTGATCGCGCCACAGCACGATCTGCTCGGACAGGCGCGTGAGGCCGACCGGTGCATTCGACACCTGCCAGCTCGGCGCGACGGGATACCAGTAGTTCTTGATGCCGCGGTCGAGGTAGTCACGGACCGGGTCGTGTTGGGCTGCGTGTTGTACGGGGGACGTCATCAGTGTGCTCCGGATGCGGTTGTCGTCGGGTCGGCTGCCAGCGCTTAAGCGGTCATTCCGCGAGCGCGGCCATTTCGGCGCGGAAGCGCTCGGCGGTCCACACCGTGCCGTCCGGCGCGCGGAAACCGATGCGGTTCAGGCCCGCGACGACATCGTCCAGCTCGATCGCGCCGGCTTCGAACACGCGCTCGAGCGCATCGCCGAGGTCGTTTTCGTACTGGGTCGGCGCGGCCTTGCGGTTCTGCCAGACCTGGTTCTCGACCTGGCCGGGGATCTCGATCTGCCCCTTGCCCGCGACGTTGTTCGGCTGCGGCGCCACCCACGGCTTCAGGAAGGGATTGAAGTTGACGGTCGCTTCTTTCATGTCATTCCACCTTGATCTGGATTTCCTCGCCGGCGAGACGCACCGCGTACTGCTTCAGTGCGCGTCCGCCCGGCCCCTTCAGGCATTCGCCCGTCCTGATGTCGAACACGGCCTCGTGCAGCGGGCATTCGACCGTGCCTTCGTCGACGAACCCCTGCGTCAGCAGCGCGTACGCATGCGGGCATACGTTCTCGAGCGCATACACGTCGTCGCCGACGCGGTAGATCCCGATTTCGACGCCGTCGGTCCGCTTGAACTCGATCGGCGTGTCTTCCGACAGCGCGCCGGCGTGCCCGGCGCAAACCCATTGTTCAGACATCTCACACCCTTCCTTCTGATCGACTCTCGGTTTGTTCCGATTTGTTCCATATCCGGAACGTCAGTTTATGGATGGTGATTATAGGAGTGAGTTTCCACGAGTAAAACAAAAAGCTGCATGTCCTAGGGAAAACACCGACCGCTGGCTCGACGATCGCTTCCGCCTGCCTTATCAAATGTAATTTTTTGTTGTATTACGGGCATTTACCGGCTTTTTCGAAGCATCGGGCAGCGCTGCCGGGCATCGGTCCGCAACCCATCCGTCCCGAAAAAATTATTTTTGACTCGGTGCTCGACGCCTCTATACTCCATTCCATCAGAGGCACATCGTTCCTTATATGGAACATTCGAATGCCCGCTCGATGGCGAAAACGCGCGGCGGCCGGCCGTTCCCGCGCATGCCGCCACGGCACGTTTTCATCAGGTTGGAGATTCAGGA
The DNA here is from genome assembly GCF_902833075.1 of Burkholderia sp. BCC0405. Lineage (NCBI taxonomy): Bacteria > Pseudomonadati > Pseudomonadota > Betaproteobacteria > Burkholderiales > Burkholderiaceae > Burkholderia > Burkholderia sp. BCC0405. The sequence continues at coordinate 35,819 of NZ_CADFEO010000026.1, read as the reverse complement.
GATCAAATGGTCAAGCATGCGGTAGCAGCAGCAGTGATCGGATTGGGCGCCGCGTCGGGCGCGTGGGCGCAGAGCAGCGTAGTGCTGTACGGCAGCATGGATGCGGGCGTCGCGTACGTGAACAACGTCGGCGGCCAGGCGAAATGGGCGATGATCCAGGGCAACACGCAGCCCGATCGGTGGGGCCTGAAAGGCAAGGAAGACCTCGGCAATGGCCTGTCGGCGATCTTCCAGCTCGAAAACGGCTTCTATACGAACAATGGTCAGTTCGCGACCGCGAACACGATCTGGAACCGCGCGGCATTCGTCGGCCTCGGCTCGGAACGCTACGGCGCGCTGACGCTCGGCCGCCAGACGCCGCTGTCGTTCGACTATCTCGATCCGCTCAGCACGGCCTACCTCGCGATGAGCTGGTACGCGTTCCACCCCGGCAACATCGACGGGCTCGCCGCGACCGGCAACGTGCCGTACAACAACGCGGTCAAGTACCGTTCGCCGACCTTCGCGGGCTTCTCGGCCGCGGCGACGATGGCGCTCGGCAACACGACGAACTTCTCGACCGGCAAGTCGCTCGGCGTCGCGCTGAACTACGCGAACGGGCCGTTCAAGGCGTCGGCCGTGTACTCGAACGAGCACGACCGCTCGATCCTGATCAGCACGACCGGCATCACGTCGTTCCAGGGGCAGAACACTGCGAACGGCTACACCGCAAGCAAGGTCGAGAACATTGGCGCGGGCGCGTCCTACCAGTTCGGCGACTTCCTCGTGCACGGCCTGTACACGCGCACGAAGATGCAGTCGAACGGTTTCTCGGACACGTTCCAGAGCTACGACGCGGGCGTGAACTACCGCAGCAGCGCGTTCAACACGATCGCGGGCGGCGCGGCGACCACGACGCTGGCCGGCCGCCGCTGGACGCAGGTCGAGCTCGGCGACATCTATTCGCTGTCCAAGCGCACGCAGTTGTATGCAAACGTGCTGTACGAACACGGTTCCGGCGGCGCGCAGGCCGCGTTCTTCACGGCAGGCGTGTCGAGCACCGCGAACCAGGTGATCGTGCTCACCGGGATCCACCACTCGTTCTGAACGAAGCCAGGCGTTCGCCGCCTGAAACGACAAGAGCGGCCCGCGGGCCGCTCTTTTTCATTTGTGCGCGGCCTTTGCACGGCCGCGCATCGCAACACTCAGAACATCGCGACCTTGTGGCGCGCGTGCGCGAATGTCGGATCGCTTTCGAGCGGACGATAGTTCAACCGCTGTGACAGGTCGACCGCCGCGCCGCACACGGCCTCGACGAGCCGTTCCTTCTCGCGGGCCTCGCCGATCTCCGAGCGCGGCACCGTCGCGGTGATCGCCGCGACGATCGAGCCCGAATGATCGCGAACGGGCGCAGTGACCGCCGAAATGCCGCTCTCGAATGCCGCCTCGCTCACCGCGTAGCCGAGCCGCGCATAGTGGCGCACGCGTTCGTACAGCTCGTCGACGGTGCCCGGCGTGCGCTCGGTGAACTCCTCGAGGCGTTTTTCCGGGTAGAGCTGGCGCAGTGCGTCGCGCGTCAGGTCGCCCATCAACACGTGGCCGTGCACGGTCGCATGCGCGGGCAGGCGCGTGCCGACATGCACCTTCACCGAACCGAACATCGACGCGTTGCTCTGCGCCTTCGCGACGAACACGACGTCGCGCTGGTCGCGGATCAGCAGATGCGTCGACAGGCCGGTCGCATCGCGCAGCCGTTCGAGCACGGGCCCGCCGAGATCGGTCAGTTCGAGCGAATTCAGGTATTCGAAGCCGAGCCGCAGCACGCCGACACCGAGCCGGAAATAGCGGTCGCCATTCACGCGCTCGAGGAAACCGAGCGCTTCGAGGGTCTGCAGCAGGCGGAACGTGGTCGTGCGCGGAATGCCGATGCGCTTCGACAGCTCGGGCGCGCCGAGCACCGGCTCGCGCGCGGAGAATTCGGCGAGGATCCGCAGCCCGCGTTCGAGCCCCGGCACCAGGTAGGACGACGCGCCGCCATGCGATTCGTCGTCGCCGGGCGCCGCGGTTTCAGGTGCGTCGCTCATCGTTGTCTTGACCATGTGGACATGGACGGTAGGAAATCAGTCACGAAACAGGCCACGGATCGTCGTGGACAGCCGGTCATGCGGCCCCGGCGCGCACGCAGTGGCACCCGCGCGCTTCGCCGCGACGCAGCATGCGCCGCCACGACTCCATGAAGAGTCATTCACGGTCGAGAGGATAGCAGTGATGGACAGCGCGACGCCATGCGGAAATCGCCGGACGGCGGGTAACCGCCGCCCGGCCGCGTGCGCGGCGAGCGGCCCCCGGATCGCGGCCGGCGCGGCCTGCTGCGCCGGGAGGCGCGAGTGCTACAGGCGCGACAAATGAACCCGGATGTTCGCGCGGTCGTACGTAAAGCCGCCGGCCGCGGCCGGTTCGAGCACGCGTGCGAGGTCGACCGCATACCGCCATCCGCTGCCGAGGAGCCCGCCGTTCACGGCCCGGATCGAGGTGCCGCCGACGGCGATCGCCGCATGAAAGACCGAGCCACCACGCGAGAAGCCAACCGCGGTCCCGGCCGAAATGTTCGCGCGCCCGTCCCATTCGCCGCCGTTCTCGAAGTTGAACCGCGGCCGCCAGTGCTGACCGATCGTGTCGAGCAGCGTGTTGGGCGTGATCATCGCGTCAGCGCGCATCAGATACCGCACATAGGCCGCCGCGTCGTAGCAGACGCCGCCGGAAACATACGTGTTGATGTCGGCCGTGCCGGCTATCAGCGCCTGCGCGTGTCTCTGCCGCTCGGGGAAACCGAACTGGGCGACATGCGCGCCCAACGGGGTCAATTGCATGAGGGGCTCCTGTTGAAGCGGCGGGACGTCATCGTCCCGCCAACGCAATAACCTCATATCTTATTACGATATCCGGCCTGATCCGCGCGCATGGCTCCGGACGTCACGGCATGCGCGCCGCCGATGCCGGCGCGGCGGCGGCCGCATCGAGATTCGGCGCGAGCCGCAGGCGCACGCGCAGCGGCTGCAGCATGTCGGGCGGCGGCGGCTCCGTCAGCGGGCCGGCAGTGAGCAGCTGCCGCAGCGTCGCGTCCGCGTCGGGATCGCCGAGCGACGCGAATTCGACGCGCGTGACGGCGCCGTTCGTGCCGATCCACGCGCGCACGACGATCGCGGGCGGCGGCGCCTCGGCGCTCGCATTCAATACGCGCGCTTCGAGATAGCGGTGCAGACGATCGGCCGCGTCGCCGTCGGCATCCTGCGCTTACTGGCCGATCGGGATCGTCCGCACGTATTCGACCGCCGGCGCGCCCATCGTCACCGAGAAGCGCACCCCGCGCGGCACCGGCACGCCGATCGACGTCGAGTTGCTGATGCCGTGCTGCACGAGAAACTGCGCATAGGACTGTTCGATGGCGGCCTGGCTCGTCGTCCATCCGCCGGGCGGGATCCACACGGAAAGCTGCATCGCGCGCGCATCGTTGCTGACCACCACGCGCGCGAACGCATCCATGTGATGCAGCGCGTCGTCGACGTCGGCGAGCGACGCGAGCGGCTGCGACGCACTGCGCACGAGATCGCGCCCGTTGAGCTGGTAGCGCACCACCTGCATCTGCGTCGGCCCGCCGCCGACGCCAAGATGGCGCACCATCACGAGTTCGCCCGGGCGGATGCGCAGCGGCGGCCCGAACACTTCGTCGGGCGTGACGAAGTTCGTCAGGTCGAACTGCAGTTGGGAGAAGTAGCGGCCGAGCAGACGCGTTTGCGCCAGATTCGACGCGATATCGTCGCGGCCACGGATCGTCGCATCGAGGCCGCGCCACGACAGCAGCGCGATCACGGCGAGCAGCGCCAGCGCGACCAGCACCTCGATCAGCGTGAATCCCCGTTCCGGCGCCCGCGCCGTGCGCGATCCACCACGCGCATGGCGGTTGTAGTCGGTTCTGTCGTCGCACATGACCTGCATTCTTGTCGATGGGTCGTCGTCCGGCGTCCGGCGTTCAAATCGCGGCGCGAAGCCGCATCGCCGGCGCGACGGACCCCGTGCAGGGACGTTAAGCGCAGCGTATGGCACACACGTGTCGAATGGTACGGACCATTTGGCGCGACGAGCGCGGACGAACCGGCGCGCAGGAACGCCGCATGCGCCGTCGCGCGTCGCGCAGCACGACGCGTGGGCAAGCGAAAAACTGAAAAAAGATTGGGAATAACCGCCCGGCGGCGGGCGGTGAACAGTGAAGACGATCCTCGGGCGGAATCGACGCGACGGCGTCAGGCCGTCACGGCGGCGTCATACTCGGCGCGGGCAAGCTGGCCGGCGGCGTAGGCCTCGGCTTCGCCGCGAAAGCCTTCCCGGCTGAACGCGACGACTTTCACGCCGACGCCGGTCGCCCGCTTCACCGTCAGCGCCCATTGCCATCCGCCGTCTTGTTCAAAGACGTGCAGCGAGGGTTCGAAGGAAGGGTCGAATACAGTCACGCGTTTTGCTCCTGCCCCCTTGCGCACCGCGTCGGCAACGCTTGGGGCATGTCGAAAGGATCGCGCCGGGATGCGACGCGCTTCTGCCATTCGGCAGTGTAGTCAAGGATTGTTGCGACGCACCATCAGAGGTTTCACTCATCTATCGGAACCGACCGGTCGATGAATTTACCTGCAGCCCATATGGCACGGCCCTCAGCGCCAATTCAGCACGCACGGCGCAGTGGTCATGCGGCAACGTGCCGCACATGCGACCGCTTGCCTGCCTCGGTTGCCTGTGAACCGTAAAACGGGGCGCGAAGCGCCCGATGCTCCCGGTACCTCGATGACGAGGGGTTACCGGCCCGTGCCGGCCGGCATCACGTAGCGGAACGTCAGGTTCACGCGCTCGCCCTGCACGCCCGGCGCCTTCGGCACGCGATGCTGCCATTCGGCCTGGGTGCGGCCACGCATCACGAGCAGGCTGCCATGCCCGAGGCGATACGCATGCGTGACACCCGTCTGGCGATGGCGAAGGTCGAACACGCGCATCGCACCGAGGCTCACCGATGCGATCACCGGCTCATCGCCAAGCTCGGGCTCGTTGTCCGCATGCCAGCCGAGGCTGTCCAGCCCGTTGCGGTAGCGATTGAGCAGCACGCTGTTGAAACGCGCGCGGCACGTCGCCTCGACCGAGCGCTTCAGGTCGAGCACGGCCGGCGTCCACGGCGCCGGCACGTTGCGGATCCCCGAATACACGTAGACGGCATCCGGCTCGCCCTGCCATGCGGTCAGCCGCGGCAACGGAATGCGTCCGCGCGGCGTGCGGATCGTGTCCTGTTGCCACGCGACCTCGCCGATCAACGCGGCCAGCGCGCGATCGGCATCGGACGGCGCCAGCCAGTCCGGGTACCAGTCCACGTCGGGTGCGGGCGTGTCAGCGAAGAGATCGGGCGTCGACATGTCGAGGGAAACGGGCGAAAAACGGAGCGAACGGTGCATGCCTGCATACTAGCCAACGGCGTCGCCCGCTGCCATGCGCTGTCGTTCGCTGTCATTTGCTGGTGCGAGGAATCCGCCGCGGCCCGCTAAGCGGGTTCGCGCATCACGCCATCATCGCGGCGTGTCGCGGCCCGCCTTGCCGAGGGGGCCGCTTTCTTCCGTCCTGCCGGCCGGCCCTACCCGCCGCGCGTCAGCCGGATCAGCGTGATCTCGGACGGCACGCCGAAGCGGTTCGGCGGCCCCCAGTATCCGGTGCCGCGGCTCGTGTAGAGCCACAGGTCGCCGAAGCGGCTCAGCCCGCCGATCACCGGCTGCTGCAGCCGCACGAACGGCGGCCATGGCAGGAACTGGCCGCCGTGCGTATGCCCCGACAACTGCACGGTAAAGCCGGCGCGATTCGCCGCTTCCGCGCTGCGCGGCTGGTGCGCGAGCAGGATCTTCGTGCCGACGTCGCGCGGCGCACCCGCCAGCGCCTGAACGGGGTCGCTGCGATGGGCGGGATCGAACCCGCCCGCCGTGAAATCGGTGACGCCCGCGAGCACCGCGTGCGCACCGTCATGCTCGATCAGCACGTGCTCGTTGAGGAGCACCGTCAGCCCGATGCGCCGGAATTCGTCGATCCACGCATGCGCGCCCGCGTAATACTCGTGGTTGCCCGTCACCAGGAAGCTGCCATGCCGCGATTGCATGCGGCCGAGCGGCGCCGTGTGCTCGCGCAGGCGCTGGACCGAGCCGTCGACCACGTCGCCCGTCACGACGACGAGGTCGGCATCGAGCGCGTTGACCGCGCGCACGATCCGTTCGACGTAGTGCCGCTTGATCGTCGGCCCGACGTGGATGTCGGACAGTTGCACGATCGTCAGCCCGTCGAGCCCGGCCGGCAGCCCCGCGACCGGAATCGACACGCGCTTGACCGCGGCCGTGCGGCGCGCACCGACGAACCCGATCGCGGTGACGAGCACCGCACCGGCCAGCACGCCGAGCGCCGTGTCGGTCGCGGCGCCGGGCCACGCGCCGTCATGCCCGAGATGCCGCCACCCGAACACACCGAGCAGCACGAATTCGCGAAGGAACGTCAGCAGGAGCAGTGACGAGAAGAAGCCCATCACGAGCGAGCCGGCCCAGCCGGCCAGCGTCGCGGCCCAGCCTTCGTCGAAGCGCCGCGAGAACATGCCGACCGGGATCAGCACGACGAAGCTCGCCAGCACGAGCGCCGCGATCGTGCGCGCGACCGGCGACGTGAACGCATCGGGAATGATCCGAATCCCGACATACAGATGGAACAACACGCCGATTGCTATGAACCGGACAAAGAAACTTCGCATGGAACGCTCACCTTCGTTGCGATACCGATACCGCTTCCGCGTCGCGTGCCGCACGAGGCCGAGAGGCTCCGTGCCGCGCGTCGCGCCATACGTGCGATGGTACACAGATCGCGACTTTGACGACCGGCCGCCGGCCTGGCTTCGACGCCGCGCGCCGCTCGTCGCTCGCCATAGCACTTGACCGCGGCTGCACCGGCCTGCCCGACGCGAGCGACGTTGACGCTTTCCCGAAGCCCCTCGTTACCGAAATGCAGCGCACGCTGCGCTTGCCCATCCGGATCAGCCATGTCGAGAACGGCGGCCGGACGATCGACGCGAATGTCCGCGTCTTGCCCGAAGGCGCCGCGCGCCGCCATGCAGAGTCGATGGCACTGCACGTTGTCACTCTCGCGGGTGAGCATACGGTTCAGGCCGTACGTCCGCCGCAGATCTGCGTCATCGATCGCGACACGCTGCCGCGCCACACACGCAATCCGGCCGCCCTGCTCGTCAACATCCCCCCGATCTGCCGGATCGACCACATTCCTGCGTGTTCGAACGACAATCGGCCGTTTCCGCACCGATTCCGCGCTGTCGACACGACAAATCAGTCACCTTCCGTTCGTCTGACGATCCTTGACAGCCCGTTAGCAACCCTACGCGAGCTTGCACGGGCAGAATCGCAACGGGCCGACCGCAGTGCCGGACGTGCGGACGCGCCCCGCGACCGGCAATCCCCCACGGTGCACCGGGCGGGTGGCTGGCGGTCCGCATCGCGCTGATTTATTATCGGCTCCGTATCTTGGAATCGTCGTCGCGGCGACGATCCGCATTGCGCCGCGCCCGGCATCCACCCCCAACGTCGAGCTCGTCACACCATGAGAAAAACAACGCCGCGCGCGCCCTTGCGCGTCGCCGCCGTCCTGGCGCCAGCCCTGCCGCTCGCGGGCTGCGCATCGCGCGGCGCTCCGTCGTACGTCCTGTTCGGCGCGTATTTCCCGCTTTGGCTCGTCAGCGCGATCGTCGGTGTCGTCGGCGCGATCGTCGCGCACCGCGTATTCGTCGCGACCGGCTGGGCCGCCACGGTGCCCTACCAGCTTGCCGTCTGCACCGCGATCGGGCTCATGGTCGCCGTAATCGTGTGGCTCACCGGCACGGGGCCGTTCGCATGAAGGCCGCCGGCATCGCCCGCCCCTCCATCAAGGGCCGCGTGATCGCACTGGCGATCGTCGCGCTCGGCATCGCGGCGCTCGCGTACGCGTACCACCGCACGACGGCCTACCCGTCCACCGACGACGCATCGATCGACGCGGACGTCGTGCACGTCGCGTCGCCGGTCGGCGGCCGCATCGTGCAGCTCGCCGTGCATGAAAACCAGCGTGTCGCGAAGGGCGACCTGCTGTATGTCATCGATCCGGTGCCGTACCGGTTGACGGTTGCGCAGGCGCAGGCCGACCTCGAGCTCGCGCGCGCATCGCTCGACACGCGCCGCCGTTCGCTGATCGGCGAGCGCTCGAACGCGGCCGTGGCCGCCGAGCAGGTCAAGCGCGCGACGCAGAACCACGACCTTGCGACGCGCGACGTGAACCGGCTCGCACCGCTCGCCGCGCAGGGCTACGTCAGCGCGCAGCAGTTCGACCAGGCGAAGGTCCGCCAGCGCGACGCGGCCGTGTCGCTCGCGCAGGCACAGGAACAGCAGCGCGCGTCCGCGCAGACGATCGGCGACGACGCCGACGCGATCGCGACGCTGCATGCGCGCGAGGCCGCGCTGGCCCGCGCACAGCACGCGCTCGAAGACACCGTCGTGCGCGCGCCGCACGATGGCCTCGTGACGGGCCTGAGCGTGCTCGCCGGCGAAACCCTTGCGCCGAACCAGTCGATCTTCACGCTGATCGACGCGAGCGAATGGTTCGCCGTCGGCAACTTCCGCGAGACGTCGCTGAGCCGCATCGCGGTCGGCGACTGCGCGACCGTCTATTCGATGATCGACCGCAGCCGCCCGCTGACGGGCAAGGTCGTCGGCATCGGTGCAGGCATCGCCGACAGCGCCCGCATCAACCTGCCGCGCACGCTGCCGATCGTGCAGAACTCGGTGAACTGGGTGCACGTCGCGCAGCGCTTCCCCGTACGCGTGAAGCTCGACGAACCCGACGGCACGCTCGTGCGCGTCGGCGCCAGTGCGATCGTCGAGGTCCGGCATGGCACTGCCTGCCGCTGAGGTTCGCTCGCCGGGCCCGCGCGAAGTCCTGCGACTGCTCGCGCCGTTTCCGGGGCGCATGTCGATTGCCGTGCGGGTTGCGCTGATCTGCGCGCTGACCGCGCTCGTGACGGCCGCCTACGGCACGCCCGAAGCCGCGCTGTCCGCGTATGTCGTGTTCTTCATGATCCGTGCCGACCGCGTGACGAGCGTCGTGCTCGCTGCCGCGCTGCTGGTGATCGTCACGATCGTGATCGGGCTCGTGCTCGGCATCGCGATCTTCAGCATCGACTATTCGATCCTGCGCGTCGCGTGCATGGCCGTGCTGTCGGTCGGGCTCCTGTACCTGACGTCGGCCAGCAAGCTGCGCCCGGTCGGCGCGATCCTCGCGATGATCGTCGGCTTCGGGCTCGACCAGCTCGGCCTCGCACCGTTCGGCGAAGCTGCGACGCGCGCGCTGCTGTACATCTGGCTGACGATCGCGATCCCGGTCGGTGTCGCGATCGTCGTCAACCTGCTGATCGCACCGTCGCCGCGCAAGCTCGCGCACGCGCAACTCGCGAAGCGCTTGCGGCTTGCCGCGCAGCGGCTGCGCGGCGACGATGCGGCGCGCGACGCATTCGACGCCAGCCTGCATGAAGGCGACAAGCAACTGCTCACCTGGCTCAAGCTGTCGAAACTCGAAGGCTCGTCGTCCGCCGCCGACTTCGCGGCGTTGCGGCAGGCCGTGGCATCGAGCACCGCGCTGCTCGTTGGCGTCGCGCTGGCCGATCGCGAACCGGACGCGCGTCTGCCCGACGCATATGCCACACCGATCGCCGCGACGCTCGACGAGATGGCCGACATCCTGGGCCAGGGCGGCTATCCGGTCGACGTGACGCTCGCGCTCCCGCCGACCAACACGTTGCCGCCGCTCGCGCGTGTTGCTGCGACGAATCTCCACGCAGCGATCACGCATTTTGCGGAACCGGCCGCAACGCCCCATGTCGCTTCGTCGGCTTCGTCGGCTTCGTCGGCTTCGTCGGCTTCGTCGGCTTCGTCGGCTTCGTCGGCTTCGTCGGCTTCGTCGGCTTCGTCGGCTTCGTCGGCTTCGTCGGCTTCGTCGGCTTCGTCGGCTTCGTCGGCTTCGTCGGCTTCGTCGGCTTCATCGGCTCCGACGACAGCACCCGACGCACCCGGATCCGCAGCCTCCCCGCCCCCCGCGCCACGCGGCGGCTTCTTCCTCCCCGACGCGCGCACCAATCCCGACCACATCCGCTACGCGCTGAAGACGACCGCCGCGGCGATCTTCTGCTACCTGCTGTATTCGCAGCTCGACTGGTCAGGCATCCATACATGCGTCGTCACCTGCTACATCGTGTCGCTCGGCTCGACGGCCGAGACGGTCGAGAAGCTCACGCTGCGGATCTTCGGCTGTATCGTCGGCGCGCTGCTCGGCACGGCGGCGCTCGTCTTCGTCGTGCCGTCGCTATCGTCGGTCGGCCACCTGATGGCGCTGGTGTTCGCCGGCGGGTGGCTCGCCGCGTGGGTCGCATTCGGCTCGCCACGCATCGCGTATGCCGGCTTCCAGATCGCGTTCGCGTTTTTCCTGTGCGTGATCCAGGGCGCCGGCCCCGGCTTCGACCTGACGATCGCGCGCGATCGCACGATCGGCATCCTGCTCGGCAACGTCGTCGTGTATCTCGTGTTCACGCGCATCTGGCCCGTCAGCATCGGCAAGCAGATCGACGTCGGGCTCGCCGCGCTGATCGACCAGTGGCGGCGCCTCGTGCAGGTCGCGCAGCCGGCCGAGCGGCGCGCGCTCGCGGCCGAGGCGTTCGCCCGCCACGGCGCGATCGCGCAGGAGCTCGGGCTGGTCCACTACGAACCGTCGTGGGTGCGGCCGGCCGCCACGTGGCTCGCCACGCGGCGGCGCGCGCTCGCGGAACTCGGTGCGCTCGAAGGCCCGCTGTTCCTGCTCGCCGAGCGCAAGCCCGGCGACGCGGCGCTCGGCGCGCAGCTCGCCCGCGTGACCGAACCGCGCGACGACGAAGCCGCGCCCCAAGACGAACCCTTCGCGCCATTGGCCACCCCGCCGCGCACCGACCCAACCGACCCCGCACGCGACGCGCTGCTGAACCTGATCGACACGCGGCTCGCGCGCATCGCCGATGCCGCCCGTCAAGCCACACCGAAGGAGCCTGCCCCCCATGCGCCTACCTGAACCGCCGGCCGCCTCGATCGCCGCCCTCGCGACCGCCGTCGCGCTGGCCGGCTGCGCGACGTCGTCGATCGATCTGGCGCCGGAGGCGTCCGATCGCCCGTGGCAGCCACCAACGTCAGCGGCGGGCGACATCGTGCCGGGCCCGCCGCGCGCGTCCGCACAAGGTTCGCACGACTACACGCTGCCCGCGTCGCCCGCGCTCGCGTCAGTCTCGCCGCCGGCCGCGCTCGATGCCGCGCACGCGTACACGCTGCCCGAGCTGATCGATCTCGCCGAATCGGCGAACCCGCTGACCCGCATCGCGTGGAACGACGCACGCAACGCCGCGCTGGCGGTCGGCCTCGCCAAAGCCGCCTACCTGCCGAGGCTGTCCGCGACGGCCATGGGCGGGTACCAGGCAAATCACGGCACGACGTCGTCGATCCTCGGCGATTCGTCGAGCAACTCCACCGTGCACGGCACCATCTCCGCGCTGTCGCTGCAATGGCTGCTGTTCGATTTCGGCGGCCGCGCGGCGCGCGTCGAAGCGGCCGAGCAGGCGTCGATCGCGTCGAACGTCGCGTTCACGGCCGTACACCAGCAGGTGATCCACGACGTGACCGTCGCGTACTACCGCTACGAAGCCGCACGCTCGCGCGCGCTCAGCGCCCGGCAGGGCCTCGCGAACGCGGATGCGATCCTCGCGGCCTCCCGCGCGCGTCTCAAGCACGGTGTCGGCACGGTCGTCGAGCTCGCGCAGGCGACGCAGAATCGCGCGCAGGCCAACCTCGCGCTCGTGCAGGCGAACGGCACGGAGAGCGACGGCTACCTCGCCCTCGTCTCCGCGCTCGGCATCTCGCCGCTGTCGAAGCCGACCATCGCCGCGCTGCCGAAGCGGCCGCTGCCGCCCGCACTCGGCGCGTCGGTCGACGCGATCGTGTCGGATGCGATCGCGCGCCGCCCCGACCTGCAGGGCGCGTTCGCGCTCGAAAAGGCCAATCGCGCGAAAATCAAGGCCGCGGAAGCCGCGTTCATGCCGAAGATCTTCCTATCCGCGTCGACGTCGTACGCGAGCGGCGGCACGTCCATCTCCGCGCTGCCCGCGATCGGAGACCAGGCGCCAACCGTCAACCTGAACGGCAGCCGCTACGGCGGCGGCGTGTTTCTCGGCGTGACGATTCCGCTGTACGACGGCGGCCTGCGCTCGGCGGTGCTGATGCAGGCGCGCAACGATGCGGAAAGCGCATCCGCGCGCCTCACGCGAACCAAGGAGGAAGCCGTTCGCCAGGTCGTCGCCGCGCAGAACGCGGTACAGACGAGCCTTGCGTCGCACGACGCCGCGAAGGCGCTCGTCGATGCCGCACAGACGAGTTACGACGCGGCGCTGACCGCGTACCGCAACGGCGTCGGTTCGGTCACCGATGCGACGATCGCGCAAAGCCAGTTGCTCGCCGCCCGCAACGCGGAGGTCGACAGCTATGCCGGGGCGCTGTCCGCTGCTGCCGCGCTCGCGCTTGCGACGGGGACGATCGGCTCGGCGCAGTAGCTCGACCGCCGCGAGGCGGTTGACGCATGCGCCCGCCGCCCACTAGAATGCCGCCCATTCTCCCTTCAGGAACCATCGTGGACAGTTGCAGCACTCCGTTGCGTGCGCCGCTTGCCGCCTGAACGCCTGTCCGCCGCAGTTCTCCTGCCGGGCTCGCGTTCCGCGAGCCGCACACCTCCCGTTTCACACTGAATGACGCATTCGCGCGGTACAGTACCGCGCGATGACGGCCATCTTCGCGTCGCCTTCGGCCTTGCGCCGCTGCGACGCGAAACGGCACGCGCACCTTGCACGGCAGGACAACCATGACTTTCGATTTCGCACTCCGTCTTTTCACTGCGTTCGCCTGCGGCGTCGCCATCGGCCTCGAGCGCCAGATGCGCCAGCGCACGGCCGGCCTGCGCACCATCACGCTCGTCGCGAGCGGCGCATGCCTGTTCGTCACGCTCGGCGTGCTGACCGGCAACGGCGTCGCCGGCGTCACGCAGATCGCCGCCTACGTCGTGTCGGGCGTCGGCTTTCTCGGCGGCGGCGTGATCATGCGCGACAAGGGCTCGATCCAGGGCATCAACACCGCCGCGACACTGTGGTGCTCGGCCGCCGTCGGCGTGCTGTCCGGCTCCGGCCATTTCGTGCCCGCACTTGCCGGCACGGGTGTCGTGCTACTCACCAATACGGTGCTGCGCGGCGTCAGCCAGGCGATCAACGCGACGCCGGTATCGAACGCCGATCTCGTGCGCGAATACCAGATCACCGTGATCTGCCTGACCTCCGACGAAGTGCACATCCGCACGCTGCTGTCGAACTCGATGTATGCGAAGCCGCTGTCGTTCCAGAGCCTCACGAGCGAGGACGTGCCCGACCAGCCGGACCGGCTGAAGGTGACCGCGACGCTGAAGCTGCATCCGAAGGATCAGCAGAAGCTCGAGCAGATCGCGAGCCGGATGAGCATGGAGAAGAGCATTTCCAGCGTGAGCTGGACCGCGAAGGAAGCAGAGCCGATGATGGAGTGAGCCGTCTGGCGGCAGCAAACTCTCGCGCTGCCGCCCTCGCTCCCCGTCAGGGCGTCTCGATCAGCCCGGCCGAGATTGCCTTGACGACCGCCTGGACCTTGTTCGTCGCGCCCAGCTTCTCGAGGATGTTGTTGACGTGGAAGTTGACCGTTCGCTCCGAGATGCTGAGGATCTGGCCGATTTCGCACGCGGTCTTGCCCTCGGCCGTCCAGCACAGCACCTCGCGCTCGCGCGCGGTCAGCGTGACGCCCGCCGCCGGCGCCAGCTTCGGCACCATGAAGCGGCTCATCAGCGAGTGCGACAGGTTCGCGAGCCAGTTCGTCTGCAGCGTCAGCATGTTGATTTCGGCCGGCGTCAGCCGGTCGGCATGGCGGGCGATGCTCAGCAGGCCGAACGCGCCGCGCGCCGCCCAGCTCGACTGCGCCACGCCCACCGACAGCCCGAAGTCACGCGCGTCCTGCCACAGCGGGCACGGGGCGATCCGGTCGACGTCCGGCCAGACGATCATGTTGGTGCTGAGCGCGCCGTCGCGAACCGTCGAGTCGATCTCGATGTAGTTCTGCGCCTGGTAATGCGCCATCCAGCCGTCCGGATAGGTATTGAAGATCGCAATCGCCGGCTTCGAAACAGGCAGTGGAACGCGAATGCCGTAGCAACACTATTCGAATCCCAGCCGTTTGGAATAGGCGGCAATCCGCTGGAAGAGCTGCTGCTCGTCTTCCGCGGCGCTGAATTGTTGATAGGCATCCTGCCAGCGCAGTTCCATTCATTCTCCGACAACGTCACGCTGTCATACTTGTCAGGTTCCAGCCCCCGTTCGAGGCTGATACATTCCGCGCATGACTTCACCTTTGCTGCACCCGGTCTCCGGCCCGTCCCCGGACGGCTACGTACGCCTGTCAGAAGGCGCACTGGCCGTGCTTGCGCTCGACCATGTCGCAAGCGGCCTCGACGCATCGCTGCTTGCGGAATTGCGCGACAGCGCAATCGACGCACGCCTTGCCGGCTATACCGAATGGCATCGCCCGGCCAGTGCCGGCGTCGCTTACGTGACGATCGGCTGGGACTGGTATCTCGAACGCGCGACGGGCACGTTCGTGATCGCGGGCGGCGACGTCCGCAGCAACGTGATGGCCATCGACGCCACGGGCGCCGACATCGGCATGTTCCGCACAGCCGCCGCGCTCGCCGCACGGCTCGCGTGCATCGACTGGCCCGCCGCGGTCGCGTCGGCCCTGCTCGGGCACAACGACGCCTATCATGCCGGTCCGACGCTCCAGTGACAACTGGCTGCGCATCTATTCCTCTGACAATTTCCGCGACGCTGGCGCTCTTTATAAGCAAAAGCGGCACGGTTTTCAATCCCGTTGATCAAGAAACCGTTACCACGTCCTAAACGACGTCTTTCCAACGGCACCCTGTAAGAGTTACCAGTTACAGCCCCCTCGTGCTGCGCGATGTAATGCGTGCATACAAAAGCACAGATCCGAGGACACCATGCGGACCTTCGTTCACGAGGAAGGGCGGTTGCCACACGAACTTGCAGCGGATCTTGGGCGCTATCGGCGCCGTGTGTTCGTCGAGCAGCTTGGTTGGGCGCTCCCGTCGGCGAACGAAAGCTTCGAGCGCGACCAGTTCGATCGCGACGATACCGTGTACGTGTTCGCGCGAAACGCCAGCGGCGACATGTGCGGATGTGCGCGCCTGCTGCCGACGACGCGCCCGTATCTGCTGAAGTCGCTGTTCGCCGACCTGATCGCCGAAGACATGCCGCTGCCGCAATCGGCCGCCGTCTGGGAGCTGTCCCGGTTCGCGGCAACCGACGACGAAGGCGGGCCGGGCAATGCCGAATGGGCCGTGCGCCCGATGCTCGCGGCCGTCGTCGAATGCGCGGCGCAGCTTGGCGCACGGCAGTTGATCGGCGTGACGTTCGCGAGCATGGAGCGGCTGTTCCGCCGGATCGGCATACACGCGCACCGCGCAGGCCCGCCGAAACAGGTAGACGGGCGTCTGGTGGTCGCGTGTTGGATCGATATCGATCCGCAAACGTTTGCTGCACTAGGAATCGAGCCGGGGCAGGCCGCCCGGCAAGCCATCGCGGCCTGAACCGAAACGCGCGTTTCTGTCCGGGCGGCATCGTAACGAAGGAGAATCAACGTGGACCAGTCTCAGGTCTTTCGCGCGATGATGCCCGGGTTGACGAGCGCCAACGGCGCCCGCATCGCAGTCGCCTACCCGTCGTTTCCGCGGCCGCTGCCGCTCGTACGGCTCGACCGTCGCGGCCTTGTGTTCCGTGCCGCCGGCGCCGCGCCGCTCGTGTGCGGGCTGCCGCGCGCGGCGACGCTGCTGGTCGCCGACGAACCACTCTGCTCGCTGCGCCTCGTGATCCGCGACATCACGCCGGCCGGCGAAGGCCGGCATGACCTGACGATGCAGCCGTCCGGCGCCGCCGGCGACGAATTGCTGTGGCATGCGTTGCGCGATCGCGAGCCCTACCGCCGGATTCGGCAACCGCTCGCGCCCGTCGACACGTCCATCGCCGCCGGCGGCGAGCCGCACGCATCGGCCGGCGAAGCCGGGCCGCGCCCGTCACGCAGCGCGGCCTTCCGGCTGCCGTGCCACAGCGACGCGCTGTTCTTTGCCGACTGGCTCGAATATCACTTCGACGAATTGCGTGCGCTGTCGCAACAGCATGGGCCGCAACTGCAGCTCAACCAGCTCGAGCGGCAGGTGGCCGACGACGAGGTCGGTGTGCGCTTCGTCTACGACATCGATGGCCATGCAACGCGGCACGCGCTGACCGACTGCGCGCGCGAGGCCTGCGCGTGGATCGAGACGGAGATGCGCGACAAGTACGCGTTACCGGTCGCGCAGGAGCGCTTCAGCGCCTTTGCGGCCCACGCCCGGGCTGGCGGCATGTGATGCGGCGCAACAGGAAGTTGTATCGATACAACTAGGGCTTGCCATGACTCGGGTTTTCCCTTAAATTTGCGTTTGTCTCCTCCATGTCTCCAAACATGGATTCAGCCCGCTCAATGTAGCGGGCTTTTTTCTTGCCTGCGCGAATTTCGGGGACACATCTCGTTCCGCCCCGCCTAACCTGCCGGGCGCACACCGGGCGGCCGCGGCCAGTAGTGGTGCACTGCAAATATCAGCGCCACCGCCGCGATCATTGCCAGCAGCAGGTACAACCAGCACTTCTTGGTCGTTGGCAGGTCTGCCAGCGCGCTCACGTCGCCCGTCAGGGCCATCAACGCGACCATACAGAGTCCGGCCAGCATCATCGTCCCCTTGGCCACCCATCCAAAGGCAACCTCCAGCACGCCCGCCCATCGCGACTGGCGATAAGGGCCGGCAACCGGCCGACGGAGATCGGGGTTACCCATTTGAGGCCTCTCGTCGGGGATACGCACCTCGGCCCATCGATCGGCAGGCCGAGGCGAAAGCAGGACGTCGAAGGTCGTCCGGACAAGCACCCGCTGCAACGGGGTGCGCGCATTTGATCGGAAGCGTCATGTTTTTTCTTTCGCGAGACGAGGTACGACGGTTCGATTCGTTTGGCCGAGAGTTTGGCCAAAACGAGCCCATATCGTTCAATACGATGAACATGCGCCGAGGCGCGATCCATTCGCCTCGCGCAAGCCGGATCGATCGGCCGGCTTATCATTGACCGGCCCGCCAGTCGCCCCCGAGGCCATCTTGCACGCCCATCTGCGCATTGCCCGCCCGGTCAGCAACCTCGCCCGCACCGAGCGCATGTATCGCGACGCTCTCGACCTGTCCGTTCTTGCGCGCTTTGAAGATCACGACGGCTTTTCCGGCGTGATGCTCGGACGCGAGGGCCTCGACTATCACTTCGAATTCACGCACTGCCCCGACCATCCGATCGCGCCGTCCCCAACGCCCGAAGACCTGATCGTGTTCTACCTGCCCGATCGGCCGGAATGGAAAGCCGCCTGCGCGCGCGCCACGGAACATGGCTTCATGCCGGCGACGTCGTTCAATCCGTACTGGGAAATATCCGGCCAGACTTTCGAGGATGCCGACGGCTACCGGATCGTGCTGCAGAACGGCACGTGGCGCTGACAGGCAAACACGCGTGAGCCGTTACGCGCCGGCCAGACCGGCGGCGCGGGCGGCATACACGACGTGCCGGCGCAGCGCATGCCCTTCCGGCAACGCTGGATGGTCGAAATCACGCGCAGGCTGACGCTGCATGCCGAGCCGCTGCATCACGTGCCGTGATCGCAGGTTGGTGTCGGCCGTCCACGTGAACATCTCGCCGAGCCCGATCCGATCGAACCCGTCGGCCAATGCGGCGGCGGCCGCTTCGGCAACATAGCCGTGCCCCCAGGCGTGACGCGCCTGCCGCCACACGATCTCGACGCACGGCGCCATCGGATGCGTTGCACGCACTTCGTGCGACAGGCCGCACACCGCGATCAGCATCGCATCGGCGCGGCGCTCGATCGCCCACGGGCCGAAACCGTGTGCATCGAAATGCGCGTCGAAGCGCGCGATGGTGTCGCTCGCCTCGTCAACGGACATCGGGCCGCGCACGAGCCATGCGGCTACAGCCGGATCCGCGCGCATCGCCGACAGCGCACCCGCATCCGTCGGCTGCCAGCGACGCAGCGTCAGTCGCTCGGTTTCGATCTTCGACGGTGTGGACATGCGGGAGACGGATCGTTCAGGCGACGTAACGCGAGCGCCATCGCAAACCCGAAAGTGGAACGGACGAAGGGGAAATCGGGATCGCCGCTTCTGCCGGCGACGATCCAGGGAACAGGAGACGAGAAACGGGCGCCGGCGCGCTCGTGGCGGTTATTCGTTTTCTTCGAAGTAGTGAAATAGCCTTACCCAGCAAACCTGCTTGACGAAACTTACGCCAAAACCTACTCCACACATGCCGTGGAATTCGCCGCTCAGGGGGCGGCACCTCGCTCAATCCGCTCCACGCGCACGCTTCAACTCGAGGTAGTTCTGGTTTGCCACCGGGTCGTCCGCTCGGTATGCAACATTCGGAGCACTGCTTCCAGCCTCTCCGTTCAGGCCGCGCAATAACATGAGATGATCGCGGAGTTCGCCCCCGACAATGGGAGCGACCGACAAAGGCAGGAGATACGAGTCCAGATGCTTGCCTTGGGGATTTTCCAGTTCCCGGGTAAGCGCTTCGAGGTAATCGTCTTTCCGGGACGCATTCCAATTGATGGCGAAGCCTGCGCGGTGGCAAAGCTCTGCATGGATGAGAAGCATGGTACGACCGTTCCCATCGAGAAAAGGATGCCCCCAGGCGAAAGCGCCCATGACCATACCCGGTTCTGCGCGTATCGCCTTTGGATTGTTGCCCGCGGACAGTCCCCATTCGACTGCACGCTGGCACAATTCCGAAGCTTCGAACTGTATTCGCTGCCCCTTTCCGACCAATCGCCCGACACCAAGAGTATGGCGATCCTGGCCCGCCCACGGGTAAAACTCACTGAACAGGATTCGATGAACTTCAAGGAAGTGCTCGTAGGCGATCGGACCTTTGACTGCGTGAAGGTACGCCAATGCCGCTTCAAGGTTCGACTCGAAGAACCCATGTTCGATGTACTTGAGTTCGTCCAGATCCTTGATACCTTCAACGTTACGCAGGTAGCCCCTGGTGTCGTAGTCCCCGAACGGATCGAACACGCTTGATCTCCCTTATGTGATTCGCCATCAATCGGGCAAACTGCCGGCCGTCAATCCGATCCTGCTTCTTGAGTGCAACCAGCAGTTTGCCCGTGAGATCGAGCTCGACATCGTCACCCGCGGCTCGCGTTACTGCTTCGGCGAAATCATCGATGCCCGAGCGCCGGAATTGGATACCGTAGGCTTGAGCAAGCCGCTCAACAAACTTGCCGACATTTCGGGTTGGCAGCTTGTCGATATCTGCTGGTAGCGTCGGGGCTGCGCCCTTCTGTGGCCTTTCATGTTGACCGACGTACCGCACAGTGATGTTGTCCCAGCCAAGCTTGCGAGAAATCCGGCTCGTGCCGGTATTAACCAGGCAAACGGAACGACCGTTTTCGTGCTGAATTGTCACATCAAGCACCTCGACGCCCAGCTTCCCTAGTGCCTCACGCAACAGTACCTCACCTCCGACCACGGATCGCGCGTTGCCGTCGAGATTCAGACCAGTCTTAGCATAAACGCCCGCACCAAGTCGAATGAGGCGCCCGTCGGCAACCAAATGCTGAAGCGCAGCACTCAGGTGTGACGCACTCCCTAGGCCGGCCAATTCACGTCGAAGCACGACGTTACCCGACCGCTTCTTCAACGACATCAAAAGCTTACTGTCCAGATTCATCCGTCACCTCCTGATCCAGCGCACGAGGTTTCATTATAAACCACCTAAAATTCCTTACCTACCAATGGGTTACCGATTCAATATTTGCCGAGCCGACGACATAATTTGTCGGGCGGATGCCTCTTGAGGTGCTTCAGACATCGATGCAAAAATCGCTGATTGGCCTAGGTCGCAGACAGAGAACCGAGGTCCCTTACAGCGCACCGCAAGACTCGACTGAGCCCGCTGTTCGTACTGCCGTTCGGTCCGGGCGGCTCGCTCAGCAATCGCTGGAGCAAGACGCGGATCTCGAAGATGTAGGCGGACGCCCATGGCTGTGCGGACGCGATCGCCCCTGGCGCAATCCGCGTGCACGGCAAGGACCTATGCTGCGGGTACTTGCTCAGCAATGGTTACCTTACGCTCGATACCACGCGTGCAGGGCTGCTCCCACAATATCTTTCGGCAAGAATTCTTGTTCCAGACGGCCCCGCTCCTGCCCCAATAGATACTCGAAGAAGGCGCCTTCGTCCTCGGTTAGCCCATCAGGCCGCGGCCCATCGACTGGAATGAGCTCACGCACGGCCAAATCAGCCGCGTACTGTTCAAAGCAGTCCCGATTCATCAGCAGCGCGCTCACGGACGGAATAGCCTGGCGCACTTTCCCCAGCATTTTCAGGCCCCAGGTGTCCATATCCCCCCAATATGCTACCCGCTTGCTCGCGAGCCACGGATCATGCGTCCAGCCCAAGCTGAGCCCCGCCCCGAGGATCGCCACGGCATCAGGTAGTTCCGCCAACTGGTGAAGCGACTGTTCGTTCTCGACAATGATGATGTGGCTGACCCGCTGCGGAAGCTGAACAAGTTCACCGGCTCGGATGCGCTGCTGGCGAAACGGCAATATTCCGGCCGCGAGCGGCACGACCAGCAACCAACGCTCGTCCTCCTCGGGCGCACCGAGGAAGGCCTCGAGCCCCAGTTCGGAGACTTGTCCGTCAAAGCGAACGTCGAGCATTTGACAGAGCAATGCCCGGTGCCGCTCGAAGAATTTGCTATCGATATTGCAGACACTGAGCGCCCGCAGCGGACGACCTTGCGCACAGCCGGGCAATAACGCCAAGGCCACTTCCCCAGCCTTGATGACCTCGTGCACCGGACGCTCCATCACCAACCTCCGCTGACGCACTACCAGTGTACGAAACTGTGCGTCCATGTGCCGAGCCAACTCACCGAGCCTTTTGTACTCGGCGGCAATCGTAACATTCTGGGTCGCACGCACCCACTCCGATGGATTCCTCAGTTCCCATCGGTGCGGCAGTTGCACGGGCCTGTCACCCGCACGGTAGGCAACGGTTTCCCAATGCACGATGCCAATCTCAACCGCTCGCCAAGCATCGCAATGCCGTTTAACAGTTTCCGTCTGCTCGGTAAAAGCCTTGGGACTGGGTTTGCCAATCGGCAATTGCAGCGGCCAGGCGTCGGGGCTAAACAGCCGCGCCTCACGTTCATCAGCCGATTGCCACGCCCGGGCTAGGCGGGCAGCCATATCATTCGGTGATTTCATCGCGTCCGATCATCTGCCGGGTCCGTGCAATAGCATCCAGTTCCTCCCAACTCAAAGACGTCATCGTGGCCTGCAGTCCTTTTCGATGGATCAGAATGGCTGAGCGCGTGTGCGCTCGAAGTAGACGCATTTCCTTGTTCGGCGTCACAAAGAGCGGATGGAGGCCAAACTCTCGCAGTGCTGAAATGATGCGCCCTGCCACCGCCTGCGAACTCTTCGAGAACGCCTCGTCCAGCACGATGGTGCCAAACAATGGGCGGTCCTTGCCATCCGGACAGAGCGCATAGCTCAATGAAGCGGTCAGAATGTAGCTGGCGATGATCTCCTTTTCTCCACCGCTACCGCCTTGAGATCCCTTGCGGGTTTCGAAAACCGCCCCCGAACTGCGGTCGATCACGGACACCGCAAACTGTAGCCGATAGCGTGGGTCCAGAAGCGCTCTCGCCCCCACGGTCGTGCGGCGCTCGCTCGCGTCCCTCATGAGCCTGACGACCTCGGCTAACGCCTTGAACTGGCTCTCACCCTGATCGTCTTGCAGCGTCGCGGTGCGCAGATTGCGTTGCGCCTGCTCAAGCGTTCGCAGACTCTCATGGATGACCCGACGTGGCTCGAGTTGCAGATACCGCCCCGGCTGAAAGTCGACGCGACGCATCGTGGCGTTCAAATCTTCGATCCGCTCGACGATGGTCTCGACCTCGTTATCAATACTGCGGAGCAACTGCGTCACCCCCTCGTCCGAGGATTGATTCAGGTACCCAAGGAAACGATCCAGCTTTTCGGGTAACGCCTCATCCCTGAGCACCCGCAGTCGCTCCAGGTACTGTGGCACGTCCTCGACTTCCGTGCCGACCTCGGCCAAGGCGCCAGAGTCAACACCGCGCGCCGCGCCCATGCTACGAACCAATTGCCGCTCCTGATCGTTGATCTTTGTAGCGAGTTCGTCGAGCCGTGCACGCAACCGAACGCCGATTTGCGTCTGCTGCTGCGTGAGTGCATCCACCGTCTGGACGCCCGCGAAATCAAAGTGTTGCCCGACCAGCGCCATCTCGACAGTATCCAGCCCCTCGCCAATTGTTGCGAATGCGCGTTCGCGCCCACTGGTGGCAGTGTCATACTGCCCCTGGAGTTTGGTCTGCTGTTTGATACTCTCGTCGCGGGCTCGACTGGTCTTCTCAAGTTCCACGCGAACGTTTTCCCACGCCTGCTTCGCCCTCGCCGTATCCGACGCCGGATCCGTCAGGACCGAAAGACGTCGGGTGGAGTCCGCCACCTCACGTTCGGCCTGCGGCACATCGATGTCCGCAAAATTGATCGATACAACACGGTCAAGCATTGCGCGGCGAACCTGCTCATCGCTGACGCGCGCCTTCGCTACCTCAAAACTTGCCGTATATTCAGTGAGTTCGCGCACCGTCTCCTCACACTGACGCTCAAGCGCCTCGAGAAGGTCCTTGTTGTCAAAGCCGGTAAGCCATCCTTGGCTCAACGGCGTCTTGTCCTGCTTTTCAAAAAAGCCGCTCTTACCCGACATGAGCCCCTGCGCGGTCATACCATGCGGCGTGTGTTTCAACACCTCGGGTGACGGCACGCAGTGTCGGTCGATTTGGGCAAGTAGTCCTTGGACGGCTTCCCGATATGGATGGTCCTTGAAGTTGAGCTTCCGTGTGAAGCCGTCGGCCAGGAATTCGACAGGGCGATCCAGCTCCATCACTTCCACGAGACGAACGTGCAGTCGGTTGTCACGGCCATTCACCCATGAAAGCGCAGGCTTCATGCGCGAGGCCGGAATCATGATGCGCAACCGATGCCCACCCATCGCGCGCTCAATCGCGCCACGCCATGCAGACTGCGACTTTTGCACCTCGACCAGTTCCGCAACGAAGGGCAGATCCTCATCGTCCAGGTTCAATTGATCGGCAAGATCCCGTCGGAACTGCTGATACGGCGGCGGTATGTTAGAACCCGGATGTGACTTTGCGTTTGCTAGGCTCGCCTGCCTCTCTGCAAGCACCTGTTCAGTGGCCGACTTCGCGGCCCCTCGGGCGTATGCTTCGCGCTCCACCGCCTGGATCGTGGCAGTTGTCGAAGCGAGCAGCGCCTGCGCACTGGCCTCGTTCTCCTGGAACGCCTCCGGGGTAAGCGTTTGGCTGAACTGAAGCTTCTTTGCGATCAACAGATAATCGTTCGCGTGGCGTTGAACCGTCTCCAAGTGCTTGCGTTCGGTCACAAGCTTGGCTTCGATTTCTTCGATGCCACTACCGCCATCCCGAAGATAGATGTCGCGCAGCCGTTGCGCCTCTAATTCGAGCTCTTTCGAATGATGGGAGTGGGCTTCGATCTGTCGCTCACAGCGCGCCTTCTCCTGTCCAAGCTCGCTTTCCCGATCGACCCATAATTGATGCTCGCGCAATGCAACCGCGATCGGCAAAAGCGAGAGGAGGTAATCCTGAAGGTCGTGCTGCTCGAGTCTCTCCGCGCGCTGCATCCAGCCCTTTTCGATCGGAACCAGCGAATCGCGTTGCTTTCGTGCCGTCTCCAGCTCCTCGCGAATCTCCGCGAGATTGTCGAACTCGGACGCCACCTCCAGCGCCCGCTGAAAGGCCGATCGATCGTCCAGCACCAGATCCCGGAAGAGGTCGTCAATGCTGTTGAGTTGCTTCAGGCCTGCGGCCCGATTAAGCAGGGTAAAGGCGTTCTCGCCGACCTCGAAGATGCGACGCAACTCTAGGACGTACGCCTTCTTGCTGTCGCATACCGTCAGAATGCCTGAACCCGTCCGCTCGTGTTGCTTGAGTGCCCGCTTGCCCCCGGCGTTGTGCAACTCCAGCAGCTCATCAAGGCCAAGCTCCGCGCCCCGCACGATCATCCAAATCCTGTCGAGTTCGGTGGCCGAGGAGCCGGTTCCCTCCAGTGAAAATAACCCGGCAATAGTCAACGTGTCGCTGCCATTGCCAAACGTCGCCGCAATCGCTGAAACGGTCTTTCCCGGCCTGGCGATGTGGTCGGTGTCGCCCTCACGCCCCGCACCGGAAACCCCACGCACATACGACACAAGGTCACGATCGCTTTCGTGCCCTCCGGTCGACGCGAGGTTGTAGCGCGGCTGCGCAGCAATCAACGTCATCAAGGCGTCGACGAGCGTGGTTTTACCGCTACCCGTTTGGCCGATGATCGCAGTGCCTTCGATATCGATCTCGGCCTGATGGCGCCCGCCAAAAGGGCCCCAATTGAAGATATCGAGGTGGGTGAGAATGAATGCCGCTGGCGGCAACAGCGCGTCAATAGTGCGAGGATCCGAGTTGGCCATCATCATGCCCTCTCCCCGTCATCTTGCACCGGCGCCCGCTCATCCGCGCGCTCTGTGTCTGACGACGCCTGCTTGAGTGCCTGCAGCAATCCCAGCAGGTTCTCGGGATTCGCAAGATGAACAATAATCGGGCGAATCAAGAACTGGTCCTGCGGGTCAACTTCCGAGACGATCCCATGCGGCTTGAGTTTGTCGAGCAGATTGCGCGCGCGCTGGAGTTCCCGCGTGTCGCTCCCCATGTTCCCAAGGTAAAGCTGCAGTTGAGCAGCAACATCCTCGACCAGCGCCGGCGCATCTGGTACACCGATGCCGCACTCCTGCTCATGAACCAGATAGTGCTGCCGCAACAGGGCAACCAGGAGCGATTGCTCCAGCGTCAGGCGCTGACGGCGGACCAGGGGATGAGACCATTCATCGTCTTCGGAATCGCAGCAGTACGACTGAGGGACAACGAGGAAAGCCAGCCCGCGAATGTCGTCGATCTTGAGCACCAAATCCAGCGGCTCCAGAATGCGATTGATGTCAGCACAACTCGTCACCGCAATCCGGTAGAGATTGGGTTTGCGAGCAACCTCTAGGAAACCGAACTTGAGCAGTTCCTGACATACATCCTTCACGTCACGGGGTGTGAAACTAGTCGTCTCGGCAGATGAGCCGGCGTCGGATTCGCTGACCTCGTCATTGGCCGCCGACAGCTGCGCGACCTCATCCACCTCACCTCCCTCTTTCTTCGGCGCCGTCAGCGTATCGAAAATGCTTACCATCTTATAACTCCATATCCAGGCCGCGCAGGTCCTCGAAACCGAGCGCCAGGAGAGGCACGTTAAAGCGCAGCGACACACCATCACGCCCCACCACATCAACGCTTTCCCGCTCCCGGTCCATCGAAACTCCGGCTTCCCGCGCCATGCTCAACCAAAGCGCAATTGTTTCCAAATCGTGCGTCGGCGGTAGATGCAGCGCCAGCTCTGCGATCCCCATGCGCGTGCCGCTTTGTTCGAGCAGCGCCACCGTACTCTCATACAGCGCCTGCCGGTCCAAACCGTCGAAAGCCTCCCAAAATTCGTCGTCGATGGATCGCGGATCCATTCTTTGCGCTTGCAATTCGAGCACGAGTTTCGCTTCGTCCTCGATGACTTTGAACCGGATTCTTTCGACGAGTGGCAGTCCCGCCACGGAAATCGCAACGGGCGGCAATGGGCCCTCCGTGCCGCGCACCGAGGCGCTAGCCCAGTCGAGCGTCAGCGCTTGCTGCAGCACGTCGCCTATCAATTCGCCGACCCGGTGATGCTCGACCGCCAGTCCCGTGCGGAGGAAACCCTTGACATCACGCTCGCTTCTGGCTCTTGCGCGGATGACCGCAGCCGATTCGTCGATCAAACGGATGATGAG
Organism: Burkholderia sp. BCC0405; assembly: GCF_902833075.1. NCBI lineage: Bacteria > Pseudomonadati > Pseudomonadota > Betaproteobacteria > Burkholderiales > Burkholderiaceae > Burkholderia > Burkholderia sp. BCC0405. The sequence continues at coordinate 9,533 of NZ_CADFEO010000026.1, read as the reverse complement.
CCAGCGCAACTCATGTTGTTGACTGGGATTGAGCGCCGAGCGGGTGACGGGATGCAGGATAATCTGACGCAAGCGATGCTTCATCGCGTCTAGTTCGGCTGAGCGTCCCAACTGCTGCTGAAAACCGCGAAAAACCTTTCCTTCAGCAGTTTCCAGTAGTTCGTCATGGCTGTTCAGTAGTTTGTCCACGATCGCACCCCGGTGACCGCGCTCGCTAACGATCGACTGTCGCAGCGCCTGATCGGCCTCCCGGTACGAGTCTTCGACCCGGCGAAAGTCGGCGCGCAAACTCGTGGCTAAATTGTAGATTTCGCGGATACCCTCGATGGCCTCCGACTCTGTCATCGCACGCACGTTACCCGTCTTGACGTCTTCTAGTTCCCGCTCCAACTCCTGGATTTTGCGCTGCAAATACCGCGATCTGCTCCGACGATCCGGATTCAGGTTGGATTCGAGATTTTCGATCTCGCGTTGCACGATCGACAGTCGTGACGCCGTCGAGGTCATTAGGCGCCCGTCCAGGGCAGCGACAAATCGCAGCGCCTCCTCCAACGCATCGGTTGCATAAAGGCGCCCGGCCCGCTCAATCAGCAACGAACGACGGATCCACCCTCGCAGCTCCTTGCGCGCCAGCACCGCGTAATCGCTCTCCGGGTCAACACCAAATTCGTCGGAATTCGCGTGCTGCTCCAATACAGCGGCAAGCATCTGTTCGGCCGCCTCGACCTCAATGCCATCGTGACTCTTTTCAAACAACGTCTGCAAGCAACTCAGCACGAGCGGCGCGCTACGCGCCGCCAATAATTGCCAAGCGGGGTGTTGACGTCGCGACTGGACGTACTGATGCGTGCGCTGCTTCCAATCCAGATCCATGCTTTTCCGTGCCAATCGTAAGGTGCAGAAGCCGACGACGCAAAACCACGAGTGATCAATCTTGTGCGAACGACCGCATCGGAACGCCGCCGGAGTGCTAAAGCCACCGCCTTCAAGTCCGCAGGGCGTATTGTCAGAATATTGCCACGGGAATGCTGTGCAGAATACGTCACGTCAGATCCCGGGATAGAACGCGTCCAAACAAACTGGCGTGACGGGAGGGGCGCCATCGGTGGCAACCTTTATTCTTGGTAGTGGGTATGGCCTTAAGCAAGGCTTCGAACTCCGGATGCCAACCGACAGCCCCTAACCCGGACAGATATAAGTAGCATCCTCGGATGAGCCCTGGTTCTCATACTTCTGTCAATACGCCGAACTTCTAACGGAGCCTTGAAGGACGGCCAGTCTTGAAGGGCGCGCCGGTAATGCGCCTTGATCTCGGTTTGCGCCTCGCTAATATTGAAAGCATTGTGACAAACCGTTACGCGATCTATCAAGCCGACGTGTTCAGTTGGCGTCGCATCGTGAAAGCTCTCGCAGTCTTCCGCTCACGCTGCGTGAGGCCATTCCGTCTCCGGTTTGCCAGCGTTCTTCACTTTTTTGAGGCTCATTCCGGACGCGTTCAGACTCCTTCGTCAACGCCGCAACGAGCTCAGTTTGATCTGAGCCTTTGTTGAGCACACAAATTTCGAGCTTTGAATCTTTCCGAAGTACCGCAACGGTCGCGAGAACAAATTTCGATTGAGAAAACAGCCGAGCTTGCAGCATTCAAGCCAGACCGTCAACGTACGGCAAACGCCACGACTCATGATTCCGATGGTTTTGTTCGTATCGAGACTCTGTTTTAGCTGATGGAACTCGCGTTTGCTGCTTTTTCAAGATACACATCGCCCCCGACTCAATACTGACGCTAACGTCCTCGTGATTGATTGATAGCAGTCGCAAGGCATATACAGCTTGATAGTAGCGGCCCAAAGCCAAGTCAGCTGCTGAATGCGCATCAGACGAATACATGGCTCCTGCCGAATATTTGACTTATGTATTGAGCATAGACCTGCTCACGACCGCCGATCACCTCGAGGCGGCGCAACTTGAATTATCAAACATCGGCGGCAACTGTAAAGCTTGCTTCTGGCTGCCGTTTGTCAGGTAAGTGTAGCCTCTCGCTACCATCGAATCAGCAAGGATCTGATAAGCAGGCCAGCCTCAGTATCGTCGGCGAGCCACGCTTGCTAGCAGGGTCATCCAAGCGAGTCTCTCCCCTCCGACTATAGCGGCATTCCTCAGCCAGCAGGCCGACCATCACCTGGCGGCACGCTTCTCGAACGTTCCCCTGTTTTACGGGCAAGTGCACTTGCTGCGATGATTGCCCTGGCATCGCGGCGATGCGAGAAACGTCGTCGATTCCCGGCGTAGGTTCTTGCGGAAAGCGATATGTGGCGTAGGTTCTCCCCCAACAGGAAAAAACCTACACCGGTGTAGCCGGCCCAAACAGGGGAAGGCGAATGGAGATTAATCGATTCAACGCTGGCCCCACACACAAATTCTTTTAAATTTATGACCTTATATTAAACACCAGAACACCACACCGTTACTCGTCAATCCGGATATTATCCTCTTTTCATTCGCTCATTATTTTCCGGCATTCGACAAAGCAGGCGTCATCGCACCACGAAAACATCAAGATATCCTTATTTTTCAACGATCTAGAAAATACACAGGCGTTCACTCAAATGTCCGGCGAACTATTCGTTTTCCTCGAAGTAATGCCCGAACTTCGTCTGCTTCGTGCGGATATAACGCTCGTTTTCCTCGCGCACGGGCACCGCAAGCGCCACGCGTTCGCAGACGGGAATGCCGTGCTTCGCGAGCGTGTCGAACTTCGCCGGGTTGTTGCTCATCAGTCGCACCGACGTCACGCCGAGGATCCGGAGGATCGCGGCGGCCGAGTCGTATTCGCGGGCGTCGTCGGGCAGGCCGAGGTCGAGGTTCGCCTCGACGGTGTCACGCCCCTGCTCCTGAAGCGCGTACGCGCGGATCTTGTTACTCAGGCCGATCCCGCGCCCTTCATGCCCGCGCAGATACAGCAGCACGCCGCGGCCTTCGGCCGCGATGTAGCGCAATGCGAGATCGAGCTGCTCGCCGCAGTCACAACGGTACGAGCCGAACACGTCACCGGTCAGGCATTCGGAATGAAGGCGCGTCAGCACGGACTGCTCGCCGGCGACGTCGCCCATCACGAGCGCGAGATGTTCGGCATCGCTGCCGGATACGCGGAAAGCGTACGACGTGAACGTACCGTAGCGCGTGGGCAGCGACGCGGTGGCGACGAGCGTCACGCACTCGTCGGCCTGGCCATTGCCCGGCGCGGGCGATTGGGGACGCGAAGACATCATGAATTCAATCGAAACGTTCAGGAATGTAGGAGTTGTGTGGATAGTGCGTGACCGGAGTTTACCGCTAATCTGGAATCGTCACGCGACTGCCGCCACCTGCGCGGCTATACTGGGCCCATCGGGTGACAAGCATCACGTCCTGCCTGCCCAGCATCGACCTGCACACGGAGAAAGCGAATGAGCACGACTGTCGCGCAGCTTCTCAAGGCCAAGCCGGATTCGGGCCGCACCGTCTACACCGTCACGAAAACCGATCTCGTCTACGACGCCATCAAGCTGATGGCGGAAAAAGGCATCGGCGCGTTGCTGGTCGTGGACGGCGACGACATCGCGGGCATCGTCACCGAGCGCGACTACGCGCGCAAGGTCGTCCTGCAGGACCGCTCGTCGAAAGCCACCCGCGTCGAGGAAATCATGACGGCGAAGGTACGCTACGTCGAACCGTCGCAATCCACCGACGAGTGCATGGCGCTGATGACCGAGCACCGGATGCGCCACCTGCCCGTCCTCGACGGCGGCAAGCTGGTCGGCCTCATCTCGATCGGTGACCTCGTCAAGAGCGTGATTGCCGATCAGCAATTCACGATCAGCCAGCTCGAACACTATATCCACGGCACGCCCGCAGTCACGTCCGCCTGACCCGCTCCAGCAAAAAAGGCCCAAACGCGCGAGCGTCTGGGCGGAAAGCCGCCGGAATGCGGCGACGGAGGTTCTGCTCCTGCGGGCGAATGACGCGCACAACTGGTGCGCGTCTCGTCGATTAAGCGGTACGCGCGGGCAGACCCGGGGACGTTCAGTTGCCGAAGTAGACCGAGTTCACGGGATTCGCTGCTTCCCGCGTCATGCGACGGCCCGCTTGGCCGGCACCCGTTGCCACGGCGCCGTAGCCGCTCGTATCGGCTTGCGCGAGCATCGGCTGGTTCGGTTGAATGCGTTGTTCGGCGGCCTGGATGTTGTCCGGATACTGCGAATCGCTCGCCAGCGGCTTGTAGCCGTTCTGTTCGAGTTGCACGAGCTCGGCCTTGACCTGGTCGCGGGTCAGCCCCTGGTCGGACTGTGCAAACGATGCGATCGGGGTGGCAAGGACGGATGCGGCGATGGCTACGTAGATGATCGACTTCATGATTTACCTCCGGAGTATGTTCTCTTATGACGTCGCCTCGGCAGGACTGTCTGAAGCGAATGAATGCAGTGTAGTTCTCGCCCACCCAAGGGGAAACCCTTGGTTTGAACATACAGCGTTGCGGTTTTGACAAAAATCGCCGGCATACTCCGAGCGATATCGGTGCAACTTGCTTCATCTGCACAACAATCTCTGACGAAATGCCAACAGCCAGATCACATATCCCGAAGGTTGTGTTGTAGAATCGTAAGGTTTTATTCAACAGTCGATCTTCCATCCACCATGTACGCGCTCACGCCCCTTTCGGTTTCGCCGTCCGGCCCGGCCGGCGTGCGCGCGTGCGCCGGTTATCCGGCGCATCCCCTCGCTCGACGCACGGCCCAGGCGCCGCTCGCCCCTGCCCGGCGCCTGATCTGACGGCTCGGTCTCCTCCCGGAGCCAGGTCAGACAGGCTCCGGGCGATCCCCATAGGCATGCCACGCCTGCCCCTGCCGATCATTTGGAGAACTGCCATGAAACAACGCCTTTACCAGTTGACCGAACTCGACGTTGCTCGCCTTGAAAAGCACGCCGAACACAACCCGCGCTTCCAGACGATGCTCGATACGCTGCTTGAGCGCGCCGACATCGTCCAGCCCGATGCCATCAAGGCGAACGTCGTCACGATGAACTCGCAGATCACGTTGCTCGACGAAGCGACCCAGGAACAAGCCACCTGGACGATTGTTTATCCGGACGCCGCCAATCTCGAGCTCGGCCGCCTGAACGTCTTCTCGCCCGTCGGCATGGCGCTGCTGGGCACCCAGCGCGGCCAGATGGTCAAGGTGATGCAGCCGAGCGGCGCCGAAAAGCTGATGAAGGTCGCCGCGATCGTGTTCCAGCCGGAAGCCAACGGCGAATACACGCGCTGAGCCACCTGCCGGCGGCACCGCGCCGCAGCAGTGCACGACGAAAAAAGCGAGGCATCTGCCTCGCTTTTTTGCGCCCAAGCAATGCGTATCGCCGACATCACGTTCCGCATATGAAAAAAGGCGCCCGAAGGCGCCTTTTTCGATGCTGCGAAGCGGGTTACCCCGCCGTCACGCTTAGAAGCGGTGACGCAGACCAACCGTTGCTGCGGTTTGGTTGATCGACGAGCTCGGCAGGTTGTCGCTGAAGTTGCTGCCGTTGTAGATCGATGCGCCAACGCCGTTCTTCGCTGCACGCTGGTACACAGCTTGTGCGTAGACGTCCGTGCGCTTCGACAGTGCGTAGTCAGCTTGCAGACCGAACTGGTTCCAGTGCGTGCTGCCGTTGTTGATCTTCGCGTTCGTGTACGTGTAAGCAGCACCCAGGCCGAGAGCCGGCGTCAGGTTGTACTTTGCGTTGACTTCGTAGTTGTCGGTGCGGACCGTACCCAGAGCACCGGCTGCATTGTTGTCGAGACGCGCTTGCGTCCATGCTGCGCCGACTTGTGCCGGGCCGAATGCGTAGCCAGCAGCAGCGCCGTACGTGCGAACACGGCCTTGGCTAGCGATGCCACCGATTGCCGACGACGTCGCGCCGTTTGCGTTGCTACCGTCACCCAGGTTCGCTTGCGAGTATGCAGCTGCCAGCTTCAGGCCTTGGTACTGGTATGCAGCGCCCGCGCTGTACGCACGGTTGTTGCCGAAGTTCGTGTTGTTCGAGAACGAGTACGTGCCGCCGAATTGCAGGCCAGCGTAGTTCGCGCTCGTGAACTTGATCGTGTTGTTCGCTGCGACATCACCGGTCGTGCTCAGACGGTCGAGGTTCAGCGGGTGCGCGAAGTACGTGCCGCCCCACGAGCCCGTTGCCGTCAGCGGCGCCAGGTAGTCTTGTGCTGCGTCATACTGCTTACCCAGCGTGACCGTGCCGTACTGGCTCGACAGGCCGACGAATGCTTGACGGTTGAACATGCCGCCGTTGTTGCCCAGCTTGCCGTCACCGATGCCGAAGCCGCTTTCCAACGTGAAGATTGCCTTCAGGCCGCCACCCAGGTCTTCCGAGCCACGCAGGCCGAAACGGCTCTGGTCAATGCCCGAACCCATTGCGAAGCGCGACTTGCCAGCTTGGCCGAGTGCCGGCTGGACGTTGCTCGTGTAGGTGATGCCTGCGTCCAGGACGCCGTACAGCGTGACGCTGCTTTGTGCGTGAGCGACGGTAGCAAACGATGCTGCAGCTGCTGCAACGATCAGAGTCTTGTTCATTCGTGGAGCTCCCTTCTAAAAAGAGGCAGGTCTCGCGACCTTGTTCATAAACGGTCTGCAACCGCCCGGGAGCGCCATCGATCCTGCTGGCAGCGCCCGGATAGTTGCCCGTTTGGGAACCGTGAGTTTAGGGGTGTACCCTAGGGGCGCGATCCGCAAATAAAGAAATAAGCTTTTCCAGAACTAGAAATAATAGAAATGGGGCCGCGTTATAAGTATTTGTTTTGACAGTTGTTTTTGGCTTCTTGACAGGGGCTTTTTGGAGGCTTTCATCGCACCATTCTTTCATGTCATCGTCTTGACGGTTGCATAGAAACAACAAACGGATCCGATGCGACACCCCAAAATCGGCAAATTTTACCCATTCTGGTCTCGAATTTCAGGCGCCGGGCACCTAAAACGCATCCATCAGCCAGTAAACTGGCCCGTCATTCGTTCAGCGGATCACATCCATCCGTCAGCCACCCATACAGAAAGGCCGTTCTCCACCTGCGACGGCTCGCCTGCCTGCCGTGACAGGCGGTAACAGCCTTAACCGCTCGCGTAACCCGGCCGGCCGACTGGCAGGCTAATGTAAGGCAGCCTCGGATACAGAACAGGACACGCCATGAATCGACGCTCGTTGTTACGCGCCATCGGATTGACTGCCGCCCTCGTCGGCACCGGCGGCTGGCTCCGCGCCGCCTCGGCCCAGCCCGCGCCGCCCGTGTACCGCCCGTCCGGCCCAAATCGCGTGCCTGGCGGCCCGCCCTATCCGGACCGCCCGGGCTTCGCACCGCCGGCCGCACGGCACGGCACGACCGCCGCCCGCCCCCGCCACGGCCGCACGGCTATATATGGACGGACGGTTATTGGCGCTGGCAGCGCGGCCGCTATATATGGGTACCCGGCCGCTGGGTCGCAAGGCGCCCCGGACGCCGGTGGGTGCCCGGCTACTGGCGCCGCCAGGGACAGGCGTGGATCTACGTCGACGGTACGTGGCGATAGGCAGGCCCCCGGCCCGGCCGATGGCAGGCCCGGAGCCGGGCGGCGCGGGCGAATCCGCGCCGTTCGGCCCCGACATCATGGTGCGTGGCAAGCATCCCCGCGAATCCTGCCCCCCACCCCGATTCCGGCGCCCAAACCGGTGCCGAGGTATCCAGTCACGCACCTCGACCATCGGCATGCCCGCCGATCTGCGGCGCACCACCCCGTCTCGACTGGATCCTGCCGCACCCGTCGTGCACCATGCGGTGGAAGACTGCCGTTGCGGTCGCCCCCGCGCATGCCCTTGTAAACGGGGCACCGCCAGCACATCGCCGCATGCGGGACGAATGGAACGCACTGCAACATCGGCGCCCCCTCTCAACCCGACAAGATCATTCGGATAACGAAATCACTCAACGGCGATGCGCATGCTGCCATGCCGTGCCACGTCTCGTCGCGCCCGATCCGCAGCACGCCGCCCCTCGACGAGACGGCGCAAGCGCGCCGCTCAGCGCCCGCCGCCCTCCAGGTCCCGTGCACGACGTCGCGCGATGCAGATCGCGCGATGATGTTCGTCAGCCCACCGGATCATCGCCTGCATCGGCGTCAGGAACGAATGCCCGAGCTCGGTCAGCGCATATTCGACACGCGGCGGCACTTCTGCGAACAGCGTACGGCTAACGAAGCCGTCCTGCTCGAGGCGCTTGAGCGTGCGCGACAGCATCTGGTTCGACACATCGCCGATCGTACGGCCGAGTTCATTGAAACGCATCGTCCCGCCGGACAGCGCCTCGAGCACGAGCAGGCTCCACTGGTCGCCGATGCGGTCGAGCACATCGCGAATCGGGCATGGCTGATCGAGTTCGACGGGTTCGTCTGCGGGCAGGAACGACATGACTGGCTTCTCTTTCAAGGGCAACGCATGGTCAGCGCGGTGTGACCTGTTCACACCGCGCTGACTTCTTGTGACGAATTCGCGGCAACTGTACCATTCGATCGGCCCGACAGCCGCGTGGATTCGCCAGTTCAACGAAGCATGACGACGGCCCGCGGCCTCGCTTCGACAAGGCTCGTGTATCCGCGACCATGCGCCGTCGCCCGTGCCCCGCCGATCGCCTCGGCAGGCTCGACCCGCCGTCGCGCATCGCGCACCAACCCACGCTTCGTCAGACAAGGAACCCGCTACATGTCATCGCTCCGCTCCCCCGTTCGCGCTGTTGCCGCGCTCGTCCTGCTGGCCGCGTCGACGGCCGCGCTGGCCACCGGCCCGGCCACGCGCGACCTGGCCGCCGAGGAAGCCAACCGCCAGCTCGTGCTGACGTTCTACGACCGCTTCTTCAACAAGCACGAAGCCGTCGAGGCCGCCGTCGTCGTCGCGGACGACTACAAGCAGCACAACCCGCACGTACCGGACGGCAAGAAGCCGTTCGTTTCGTACTTCGTCGGCGCGTTCCAGAAGAACCCGGCATCGCGCGCACGCATCGTGCGCAGCGCAACCGACGGCGACCTCGTCTACCTGCACGTGCATGCGACCGAGCGTCCGGGCGATCGCGGCGAAGCGGTCGTCGACATCTTCCGCGTCAAGGACGGCAAGATCGTCGAACACTGGGACGTGATCCAGTCGGTACCGGAAAAGTCCGCGAACGCGAACACGATGTTCTGACGCGCGGGGCCGGCACGTGGTGCGCAACGATGCGCACCCTCCGTCAACGGACGCTCGGACGACGGCGCGCTGCTGCAGCGGTTCGAACAGCGCCTGTCGGCCAGCGGCGCGGCGCTGTCGCAGCGCGAACGGCTCGTATGCCGCACGGTGCTGCAAGGCCAACCCATCCCGCAGATCGCCGATTCCCTAGTCCATTGAACCGGATGAATTGCACCGGATGCGTCGAGTTGGATCGGAGTACTTCCACTTCAACGGGGCGGCCTGCTTGTTGTATTGGCGGATGTAGCGCATGAGCTTTTTGTCGA
>NZ_CADFEO010000025.1:0-123597 GCF_902833075.1 Burkholderia sp. BCC0405 | reverse complement strand
TCGCAGCTCGTCAACAACTTTTTAACACCAGCGTTGCGACTGCGGGGCTCAACTTCCAGGCCAGCTGCGCGCGCCACACTGCCGCACACCACCGACCCTGCTTCCCTCTCCCGCGCCGCGTTACCGTTAGCGCGAAAGAGGCGTGATTCTAAGCACCCGCCCCCAACCACGCAAGCCCCTTTGTGAAAATATTTTGAAAAAGCCCCCGTGCGCTGTCGCGCACGGGGGCTCGGGGCTCGACGGGCTGCGTAACGCCCGAGACAGATACCGGCCCCGTCGCCGGCCAACTACCCAAGCAACCCGATCAACGGTGCTTGAACACCGGCTTCCGTTTTTCGACGAATGCCGCCATCCCTTCCTTCTGATCTTCGGTCGCGAACAGCGAATGGAACAGCCGACGCTCGAAGTGGACGCCTTCGGCCAGCGTCGTCTCGTACGCGCGGTTCACCGACTCCTTGACCATCATGACTGCCGGCAGCGAAAACTCGGCGATCGTCGCCGCGGCAGCAAGCGCCTCGTCGAGCAGCGTGTCGGCCGGCAGCACGCGCGACACGAGCCCCGCGCGCTCCGCTTCGGCAGCATCCATGAACCGGGCCGTCAGGCACATATCCATCGCCTTCGCTTTCGACACCGCACGCGGCAGGCGCTGCGTGCCGCCCGCACCCGGCATGACGCCCAGCTTGATTTCCGGCTGGCCGAACTTGGCCGTGTCCGCCGCGAAGACGATGTCGCACATCATGGCCAGCTCACAGCCACCACCCAGCGCAAAGCCCGAAACCGCGGCAATGATCGGCTTGCGGATCTCACGGACCGCCTCCCAGTTGCGCGTGATGTAGTCGCCGCGGTAGACATCCATATAGGAGTAGGTCGCCATCATGCCGATGTCCGCGCCGGCCGCGAACGCCTTCTCGCTCCCGGTCACGACGATCGCGCCGATGCCATCGTCCGCATCGAACGCCTTCAGCGCGGCACCCAACTCATCCATCAGTGCATCGTTCAGCGCATTCAGCGCCTTCGGACGGTTCAGCATAACCAGCCCGACACGCCCCCGGGTCTCCACCAGGATGTTCTCGTAAGCCATCTATTTCTCCTCGATCAATGAAATGAGAAACGCCTCGCACATGCGAATAGTTTGATGCTACCATTCTCCGACCAACCGGTCGGTTAATTAATCGATCCAACCCCTCTCAATGTCCATCAGGCTGCCGCCATGACCCATGCACTGTTCACGAAGCACGAAGACACGCTGAAACACGCACTCGCCGCCATCGAGAGCCGCGGGTACTGGAGCCCGTTCGCCGAAATGCCGAGCCCCAAAGTGTACGGGGAAAGCGCGAACGCAGATGGCGAGGCCGCGTTCAAGTCGCACCTCGACAAGACGTTTGCGCTCGACCAGCCGGCGTCCGGAGAAACGGTTGGCTCAGAGCGGTCGCCGTACGGCATTTCACTGGGCATCCGGTACCCGAAGTCGACGCCCGACGAACTGATCGCCGCCGCTGCCGGCGCGCAACGCTCGTGGCGCGCAGCCGGCCCGAGTGCATGGATCGGCGTCAGCCTCGAAATCCTCGCGCGCCTGAATCGCGCCAGCTTCGAAATCGCCTACAGCGTGATGCACACCACGGGGCAGGCATTCATGATGGCGTTCCAGGCCGGCGGCCCGCACGCGCAAGATCGTGCGCTCGAGGCAGTCGCCTATGCATGGGACGAACTTCGCCGCATCCCGGCCGATGCGCATTGGGAAAAGCCGCAAGGCAAGAACCCGCCGCTCGCGATGCACAAGCGCTACACGATCGTCCCGCGCGGCACCGGGCTCGTGCTCGGCTGCTGCACGTTCCCGACCTGGAACGGCTATCCCGGCCTGTTCGCCGATCTCGCAACCGGCAACACCGTGATCGTCAAGCCGCATCCGGGTGCGATCCTGCCGCTCGCCATCACCGCCCGGATCGCTCGCGACGTGCTGCGCGAAGCCGGGTTCGATCCGAACGTCGTCACGCTCCTCGCGACCGAACCCAACGACGGCGCACTCGTTCAGGCTCTCGCGCTGCGCCCCGAGATCAAGCTGATCGACTTCACCGGCAGCACGCAAAACGGCACGTGGCTCGAACGCCATGCCCACCAGGCACAGGTCTACACAGAGAAGGCTGGCGTCAACCAGATCGTGATCAACTCGACCGACGACCTGAAGGCCGCCGCCAAGAACATCGCGTTTTCGCTGGCGCTGTACTCCGGCCAGATGTGCACGGCACCGCAGAACATCTACGTGCCGCGCGACGGCATCCGGACGGCGGACGGCCATGCGAGCTTTGACGAGGTCGCACAGGCAATCGCCACTGCCGTGCAAAAACTCACCGGCGACCCGGCACGCTCGGTCGAACTGATCGGCGCAATCCAGAACGAAGGCGTGACCGCACGCATCGACGACGCCCGCCAGCTCGGCCGCGTGCTCGCCGACAGCCTGACCCTCCAGCACCCAGCGTTCCCCGATGCCCGCGTGCGCACGCCGCTCGTGCTGCAACTCGACGTGGCCGATCGCGAGAAATTCACGCAGGAGTGGTTCGGCCCGATCTCGTTCGTGATCGCGACCGACTCGACCGCGCAATCGCTCGACCTCGCCGGGGAAATCGCGGCGGAACATGGCGCGCTGACCCTCTCCGTCTACAGCACCGACGACGCGATCGTCGACGCCGCCCACGACGCAGCGGTGCGCGGTGGCGTCGCACTGTCGATCAACCTGACGGGCGGTGTGTTCGTGAACCAGTCGGCAGCGTTCTCGGATTTCCACGGCACGGGCGCGAACCCGGCAGCCAATGCGGCACTGGCCGACCCGGCGTTCGTCGCCAACCGGTTCCGCGTGGTGCAAAGCCGCGTCCATGTTGCGCCGAAGGCGGCACCCGCGGAAGCCGGCCAACCGGCATAACCCGAATGGCCGACGTGCAAACGCCGCCACGTTCTCTACCATGAACGAATCCGCCACCCGGCGGGTTCGTTGTTCATCGATACGCCCATGACAGACGCCTATATCTGCGACGCGATTCGCACCCCCATCGGCCGCTACGGCGGCGCCCTGAAAGAAGTCCGCACCGACGACCTCGGTGCGGTGCCGCTCAAGGCGCTCATCGAGCGCAACCGTGACGTCGACTGGGCGGTGATCGACGACGTGATCTACGGCTGCGCGAACCAGGCCGGCGAGGACAACCGCAACGTCGCACGCATGTCGGCGCTGCTCGCGGGGCTGCCGACCGACGTGCCCGGCACGACGCTGAACCGGCTGTGCGGCTCCGGGATGGATGCGGTCGGCACGGCCGCGCGCGCGATCAAGGCGGGCGAGGCGCGCCTGATGCTCGCAGGCGGCGTCGAGAGCATGACGCGCGCGCCGTTCGTGATGGGCAAGGCCACGAGCGCGTTCGCACGCCAGGCCGACATCTTCGACACGACGATCGGCTGGCGCTTCGTCAATCCGCTGATGAAACAGCTGTATGGCGTCGATTCGATGCCCGAGACGGCCGAGAACGTCGCGGTCGACTACAACATCAGCCGCGCCGACCAGGACCTGTTCGCGCTGCGCAGTCAGCAAAAGGCCGCGCGTGCGCAGCAGGACGGCACGCTCGCCGACGAAATCGTCGCTGTCACGATTCCGCAGAAGAAAGGCGACCCGGTGGTCGTCTCGCGCGACGAGCATCCGCGCGAGACGTCGCTCGAAGCGCTCGCGAAGCTGAAGGGTGTCGTGCGCCCGGACGGCTCGGTGACGGCCGGCAACGCATCGGGCGTCAACGACGGTGCGTGCGCGCTGCTGCTCGCCAATGCGCAGGCAGCCGACCAGTACGGCCTGCGCCGCCGCGCACGCGTCATCGGCATGGCGACAGCCGGCGTCGCGCCGCGCGTGATGGGCATCGGGCCCGCGCCGGCCACGCAAAAACTGCTGCGCCAACTCGGCATGACCATCGATCAGTTCGACGTCATCGAGTTGAACGAGGCATTCGCGTCCCAAGGTCTCGCGGTGCTGCGCATGCTCGGCATCGCCGATGACGATCCGCGCGTGAACCCGAATGGCGGCGCCATCGCACTGGGGCATCCGCTCGGCGCATCGGGCGCCCGGCTCGTGACCACGGCGCTCCACCAGCTCGAGCGTACGGGCGGCCGCTTTGCGCTCTGTACGATGTGCATCGGCGTCGGCCAGGGCATCGCACTCGCGATCGAACGCGTGTAACCCACGCACCGCGCGCCTATAACGAAGTCATGAAGGAGACACTGCATGTCCTATCAGGCGATTCAGCTGGATATCGATCAGGCCTCGAACGTAGCCACGATTACCCTCAACCGCCCCGACAAGCTGAACAGCTTTACGCGGGCGATGCATCGCGAGCTGCAGTCGGCACTCGATGACGTCGAGGCGACCGGCGCGCGCGCGCTGATCCTGACCGGCGCGGGGCGCGGCTTCTGCGCGGGCCAGGACCTGGCCGATCTCGACTTCACGCCGGGCGCGTCCACCGACCTCGGCACGCTGATCGACGAGCACTTCAATCCGCTGATCCGCCGCCTGCAGCGTCTGCCGATTCCGGTGATCGCTGCCGTCAATGGCACGGCGGCCGGCGCCGGGGCGAATCTCGCGCTCGCATGCGATCTCGTGTTCGCCGCCCGCTCGAGCAGTTTCATCCAGGCCTTCGTCAAGATCGGGCTCGTACCCGATTCAGGCGGTACGTGGTTCCTGCCGCAACGCGTCGGCATGGCACGCGCGCTGGGGCTCGCGCTGACCGGAGACAAGCTCGGGGCCGAGCAGGCCGAGCAATGGGGCTTGATCTGGCGCGCGGTCGACGACGACACGCTCGCTGCATCAGCCCGCCAGCTTGCCACCCAGCTCGCGCAGCAGCCGACGCTCGCGATCGCATCGATCAAGCAATCGATGCGTGCCAGCGTCACGAACACGCTCGACCAGCAACTCGACATGGAACGCGACCTGCAGCGCACGCTCGGCCAGTCTCACGACTACGCGGAAGGCGTGAAGGCATTCATCGAGAAGCGCGCGCCGCGCTTCGAGGGGCGTTGACATGACGCCCCCCACTGCCACGCTCGACCCCGATTCGCTCGCCCGCGCCGCCGCGCGGGCCATGTACGACGCCGACGCATGCAGCCGCGCGTTCGGGATGGAAATCGCCGAAGTACGCGCCGGCTACGCGCGCCTGCAGATGCGCGTGCGGCCCGAATTCCTGAACGGGCATCAGACCTGCCATGGCGGGATCATCTTCACGCTGGCCGATTCGACGTTCGCATTCGCGTGCAACTCGTACAACGTGAATACGGTTGCGGCCGGCTGCTCGATCGAATTCCTGCGCCCCGTGCACGGCGATGACGTGCTGACGGCCGAGGCGATCGAGCAGGCGCGCGCCGGCCGCCAAGGCATCTACGACATCCGCGTCACGAACCAGGCCGGCGAAACCGTCGCGATGTTTCGCGGCAAATCCGCCCAGATCAAGGGCACGGTCATCCCGGAAGACCGCTGACGTCGACGGCTCGCACATAACAAACACTGGAGACATGCATGACTACCCCGCTACCGCTCGAGCCGATCGAGACCGCCTCACGCGACGAGCTGACCGCGCTGCAGCTCGAACGCCTCAAGTGGTCGCTCCGGCATGCGTATGACCACTCCCCCGTCTATCGTCGCAAGTTCGACGGCGCGGGGGTCCATCCGGACGACCTGAAGACGCTCACCGACCTGTCGCGCTTCCCGTTCACGACGAAGAGCGATCTGCGCGACAGTTACCCGTTCGGGATGTTCGCGGTGCCGCAGGACCGGATATCTCGCATTCATGCGTCGTCGGGCACGACCGGCAAGCCGACGGTCGTCGGCTATACGGCAGGCGACATCGACACATGGGCGAATCTCGTCGCCCGCTCGATCCGCGCCGCCGGCGCGCGCCGCGGCGACAAGGTGCACGTCAGCTACGGCTACGGCTTGTTCACGGGCGGGCTCGGCGCGCACTACGGCGCCGAACGCGCAGGGCTGACCGTGATCCCGTTCGGTGGCGGCCAGACCGAGAAGCAGGTACAGCTGATCCAGGATTTCCGGCCCGACATCATCATGGTGACGCCGAGCTACATGCTGTCGATCGCCGACGAAATCGAGCGCCAGGGTCTCGATCCCGTGCAGAGTTCGCTGCGCATCGGCATCTTTGGTGCGGAACCCTGGACCAATGACATGCGTGTCGCGATCGAGCAGCGGATGGGCATCGATGCGGTCGACATTTATGGGCTGTCCGAAGTGATGGGCCCCGGCGTCGCATCCGAATGCGTCGAGACCAAGGACGGCCCGACCATCTGGGAAGACCACTTCTACCCGGAAATCATCGACCCTGAAACCGGCGAAGTGCTTCCGGACGGCGAACTCGGCGAGCTCGTGTTCACGTCGCTGACGAAGGAGGCGCTGCCGATCGTCCGCTACCGGACCCGCGACCTCACGCGGCTGTTGCCCGGCACTGCCCGCACGATGCGCCGGATGGAGAAGATCACGGGGCGCTCGGACGACATGATGATCGTGCGCGGCGTCAACGTGTTCCCGACGCAG
The DNA here is from genome assembly GCF_902833075.1 of Burkholderia sp. BCC0405. NCBI lineage: Bacteria > Pseudomonadati > Pseudomonadota > Betaproteobacteria > Burkholderiales > Burkholderiaceae > Burkholderia > Burkholderia sp. BCC0405. Next base: position 117,035 of record NZ_CADFEO010000025.1, on the reverse strand, counting down.
ATCGAGGAACAGTTGCTCAAGCAGCGCGCGCTCGCACCGCACTATCAGATCGTGCTGACGAAGGAAGGACCGCTCGACGTGCTGACGCTCAATGTCGAGCCTTGCCCCGAGACAGCACCCGATACGGCGGCGATCCATTCGGCAAAGCAGGCGCTCGCATACGATATCAAGTCGCTGATCGGCGTGACGGCCGTGATCAACGTGCTGCCCGTGAACGGGATCGAGCGGTCGGTCGGGAAGGCGCGACGCGTCGTCGACAAGCGCAAGGGCTGACGGCAATCGCAGCGCGTTATTTACGTGCGGTGAATCCGTAGCTGCAAATGAAACAGCCCGATCGGCCAACGCCGATCGGGCTGTTTCATTCCGGTACGCCGTTGGACACCCGCCGACGCAACACGCGCACACGCGCATCACAAAAGCTGACACCGCACGGGCACCCCCACGATCAGGGCGACGCCTCCAACGCACAGCGTCGCGCCCACGAATACCGCGTCCAATGTATCGGCGGCGACCCGAGCGCACCCAGCCCCCCGCGCCGCCTCACATCACGAATTCGGGAACAGCAGCCACATCCGGCCGACCTGCTTCATCCGCCCGGCCTGATCGCCTGCGTCGTCACCGAGCCCCCAGAAATAGTCGGCCCGCACGCCCCCCTTGATCGCTGAGCCCGTATCCTGCGCAAACACGAGCCGGTTCATCGGCGTATTCGTCAGCGGGCGCGTGGTCTGCAGGAACACCGGTGTGCCGAGCGGGATCGACGACGGATCGACGGCGATCGAGCGCTCCGGCGTCAGCGGCACGCCCAGCGCGCCGATCGGGCCGTCCGCGCCGCCGTGCGGTGCATCTTCCTTGGTCGGCATGTCGCGGAAGAACACGAACCGCGGATTCGTGTCGAGCAACGCGTCAACCCGGTTCGGATTCGCCTTCGCCCACGCCTTGATGCCCTGCATCGTCGCCTGAGCGGGCGTCAGCTCGCCGCGATCGAGCAGCCACTTGCCGATCGAGCGGTACGGCTGGTTGTTGGTGCCGCCGAAGCCGACCCGCATCACCGAACCGTCGTCGAGCAGCACGCGCCCCGAGCCCTGCACCTGCAGGAAGAACGCTTCGATCGGGTCGTCGACCCACACGAGTTCGTTGCCGTTCAGGATGCCTGCGCGTTCGAGTTGCGCACGTGCAGGCAGCGCGGCGCCCGCGCGATAGCCGGCCGGCCAGCGATAAAGCGCGTACTGATACGGGCCGCGACGCACACGCGAACCGTGCAGCAGCGGCTCGTAGTAGCCGGTCACGAGCCCGTCGAGCGTCCCGTCGGTATTCGCAAGCTGGAACGGCGTGAAATACGTTTCGAAGAACGTACGTGCACTGCTGACGTCGAGCTCGTCGAGCCGGTCGGCAGCCGCGCAAGCACGCTGCCAGGCCGGCTGGCGCGCGAGCCGCACGCAGTTCTGCCGCAGCGCGGCCGTCGCGCCGATCAGCGAATCGTCCTGCCAGCCCGGCACCTGCTGCCACGCGACCGGCGTGAGCCGCTTCGCGGCGACCTGACCCGGCACGACCGCCGCGCCGGTCGGTGGCTTCAGCGACGAAGTCCGCGTCGGCGCGCTGCCGCACGCCGCAAGCAGCGCCGCCGCAGTTGCCGCCGCCACCCACCCGGCCACCCGAGGCCCAAACCCAATACAATGTCCGTTCTTGATGGAAACCGCCATGTCAGATTTTCTCGACCAATATCCGATGCTCATCTTCGCGCTCGAAGCCTTCGTAGCGCTTGCCCTGCTGATCTTCATCGTCGTGTGGACGTCGTCGGGCAGAAAGAAGCACGCCCGCAACCACGACCGCCAGCCGCGCTAACGCACTGACGCGCCTAGCACGCTCAATGCAGCGTGCGCGGCATGTGCAGGGCAAACTCGTCGACCGGCGCCTCGAAACGCTCGCCGTCCTCCGCCACGCAGAAGTACGCGCCACGCATCGTGCCGACCGGCGTCGCGATCACGGCCCAGCTCGTGTACTCGAAGTGCTCGCCCGGCTGCAGCAGCGGCTGGTGCCCGACGACGCCAAGCCCCTTCACCTCCTGCACGTGGTTGTCGCTGTCCGTGATGATCCAGTGACGCGCGATCAACTGCGCCGCGACCTGCCCCGTGTTGCGAATCGTCAGCGTGTACGCGAATGCGTATTGACGGCGATCGGGGTCGGATTGTTCCGGCAGGTAGCTGGTTTTCACCGAAACGGTGAATTGATACTGACTCATGGTGTTTCCGCTGGAAGATGACTGCCCGCGCCGGCATGGGCAACGGGGCCGCGGGCGCGCCGCGTTGGTTCGGCATTCTATGCGCAATCGGGCCTCGGCCGCACGGCCCGCCTCCGCGCACCGGGTCGCCGGACGGTAGAATGACGGTTTTGCGCCGCAACGTCCCGCTCCCCTGCCATGACCCAATTCCGCATCGCTCCCAGCATCCTGTCGGCCGATTTCGCACGGCTCGGCGAAGAAGTCCGCAACGTGGTCGCCGCCGGCGCCGACTGGATCCACTTCGACGTGATGGACAACCATTACGTGCCGAACCTGACCATCGGCCCGCTCGTGTGCGAAGCGATCCGCCCGCACGTGCAGGTGCCGATCGACGTGCACCTGATGGTGCGCCCGGTCGACCGGATCGTGCCCGATTTTGCGAAAGCCGGTGCAAACCTGATCAGCTTCCACCCGGAAGGCTCCGATCACATCGACCGCACGCTGTCGCTGATCCGCGACCACGGCTGCAAGGCCGGCCTCGTGTTCAACCCGGCCACGCCGCTGAATTACCTCGACCACGTGATGGATCGCCTCGACTTCGTGCTGCTGATGTCGGTCAACCCGGGCTTCGGCGGCCAGTCGTTCATTCCTGAAACGCTGAACAAGCTGCGCGAAGCACGCGCGCGCATCGACGCGTACACCGAGCGCACCGGCCGCGAGATCCTGCTGGAAGTCGACGGCGGCGTGAAGACCGACAACATCGCGGAAATCGCGGCGGCCGGTGCCGACACCTTCGTCGCGGGTTCGGCGATCTTCGGCAAGCCGGACTACCGTAAGGTGATCGACGAGATGCGCGCCGCGCTCGCTACCGTCGAGCGGAGCTGACGCCGTGGCCGAATCGTCGCTCGCCGGCCATGCGCCGGCCCGGGCCGCAACGGAAGCCGCCCCGATCCGCTTCGCCACGCCGCGCATCGATGCGGCGCTGATCGATCTCGACGGCACCATGGTCGATACGGCCGACGATTTCACGGCCGGCCTGAACGGGATGCTCGCGCGGCTCGGCGCACCGGCCACGTCGCGCGACGAGGTGATCGGCTACGTCGGCAAGGGCTCCGAACACCTGATCCAGAGCGTGCTGAAGCCGCGCTTTCCGGCCGAAGAAGCGCACGAACGCTTCGACGACGCGCTGGCGATCTACCAGACCGAGTACGCGAAGATCAACGGCCGCCACACGCGCCTCTATCCGGACGTGGCCGCCGGTCTCGACGCGCTGCGCGCAGCCGGCATCCGGCTCGCGTGCGTGACGAACAAGCCGCACCGCTTCGCGGTCGAGCTGCTCGAGCAGTACGGGCTGGCCGATCGCTTCGGCATCGTGCTCGGCGGCGACAGCGTCGCGCGCAAGAAACCCGATCCGCTGCCGATGCTGACGGCCTGCAACGCGCTCGGCGTCGCACCGGACGCGGCAGTCGCGATCGGCGACTCGGAAAACGATGCGCTGGCAGGCCGCGCGGCCGGGATGGCGACGCTGACGGTGCCGTACGGCTACAACCATGGCAAAGCTATACAAACGATAAATTCGGATGGTATAGTCGATTCGTTGCTGGTCGCAGCTCGCGCGATCTCCGCGCACAACGCCGGCCGGCCAACCCTCTGATCATTTCTTCCATCTGCATGTTTCTGAATAAAAAACGGAGTCTGAGCAGCATCGACCGGGGAGCCTGGCCCTGGCGTCGCTGGTCGCGCTAACCTCTTCGATGAGGTACGCTGAAGTACGTCTTCAGCGCCGTTTTTTATCTCGCTGCGCATCCGCGCGCCGATCGTCGCACCACCTCGAGTTCTACCGCGTCCGAACGCTTGCGTTCAGGCTCGGCCGCAGGCTCGCGACGTTCACGCCCGGAGTGCCGGCCGGCAACAGGCACTTCTCGATCGACCGCCCTTTCGCCGACGGCACCCCGCGCAGCGTCAAGTGATCCCTGGCGCCCGCGCCGCTCGTCCCGAACAGGACCGGAACATGACCGAACTCGAATTTCAATCGCTCGCGAACGAAGGCTACAACCGCATTCCGCTGATCGCGGAAGCCCTCGCCGATCTCGAAACGCCGCTGTCCCTCTATCTGAAGCTGGCCCAGCCCGAACGCTCGGGCGCCAACTCGTTCCTGCTCGAATCGGTGGTCGGCGGCGAACGCTTTGGCCGCTACTCATTTATCGGCCTACCCGCCCGTACGCTCGTGCGTACCCGCAACGGCGTGTCGGAAGTCGTGCGCGACGGCCAGGTCGTCGAGACGCATGACGGCGACCCGTTCCAGTTCATCGAGTCGTTCCAGGCGCGCTTCAAGGTGGCGCAGCGCCCGGGCCTGCCGCGCTTCTGCGGCGGTCTCGCCGGCTATTTCGGCTACGACGCGGTGCGCTACATCGAGAAGAAGCTCGCGAACACCGCGCCGCGCGACGATCTCGGCCTGCCCGACATCCAGTTGCTGCTGACCGAGGAAGTCGCGGTGATCGACAACCTCGCCGGCAAGCTGTACCTGATCATCTACGCGGACCCGAGCCAGGCCGAAGCCTATACGAAGGCGAAACAGCGCCTGCGCGAACTGAAGCAGCGCCTGCGCACGACCGTGCAGCCGCCCGTCACGTCGGCGAGCGTGCGCACCGAGACGTTCCGCGAATTCAAGAAGGACGACTATCTGGCCGCCGTGCGCCAGGCGAAGGAATACATCGCGGCCGGCGAGCTGATGCAGATTCAGGTCGGCCAGCGTCTGACGAAGCCGTACCGCGACAATCCGCTGTCGCTGTATCGCGCGCTGCGTTCGCTGAACCCGTCGCCGTACATGTACTACTACAACTTCGGCGATTTCCACGTGGTCGGCGCATCGCCGGAAATCCTCGTACGCCAGGAAAAGCGCGGCGACGACCAGATCGTCACGATCCGCCCGCTCGCCGGCACGCGCCCGCGCGGCAACACGCCCGAGCGCGACGCGGAACTCGCGACCGAACTGCTCAACGATCCGAAGGAGATCGCCGAGCACGTGATGCTGATCGACCTCGCGCGCAACGACGTCGGCCGCATCGCGGAAATCGGCTCGGTGCACGTGACCGACCAGATGGTCATCGAGAAATACTCGCACGTGCAGCACATCGTCAGCTCGGTCGAAGGCAAGCTGAAGCCCGGCATGACGAACTACGACGTGCTGCGCGCGACCTTCCCGGCCGGCACGCTGTCCGGCGCGCCGAAGGTACGTGCGATGGAACTGATCGACGAACTCGAGCCGGTCAAGCGCGGGTTGTACGGCGGCGCGGTCGGCTACCTGTCGTTCTCGGGCGAGATGGATCTCGCGATCGCGATCCGCACGGGCCTGATCCACAACGGCAACCTGTATGTGCAAGCGGCGGCGGGCGTCGTCGCGGATTCGGTGCCCGAATCCGAATGGCAAGAGACCGAAAACAAGGCGCGCGCGGTGCTGCGCGCGGCCGAACAGGTCCAGGACGGCCTCGATAGCGACTTCTGACCGGAGACTGACCATGCTGCTCATGATCGACAACTACGACTCGTTTACCTACAACCTGGTCCAGTACTTCGGCGAACTCGGCGAGGACGTGCGCACCTACCGCAACGACGAAATCACGCTCGACGAAATCGCGAGCCTGAATCCCGACGCAATCTGCCTGTCGCCCGGCCCGAGCAACCCGCAGCACGCGGGCATCACGCTCGACGTGCTGAAGGAATTCGCGGGCAAGAAGCCGATCCTCGGCGTCTGCCTCGGTCATCAGGCGATCGGCGAGGCCTTCGGCGGCCGCGTCGTGCGCGCGAAGACCATCATGCACGGCAAGGTAAGCAGGATCGAAACCGACTGCAGCGGCGTATTCGCCGACCTGCCGAAGCATTTCGACGTCACGCGCTACCACTCGCTCGCGATCGAGCGCGAATCGCTGCCCGACTGCCTCGAAGTGTCCGCCTGGACCGACGACGGCGAAATCATGGGCGTGCGCCACAAGACGCTGCCGATCGAAGGCGTGCAGTTCCACCCGGAATCGATCCTGTCCGAGCATGGCCACGCGCTGCTCGAGAATTTCCTGAAACAGGCCCGCGCCGCGGCCTCGGCCGCCTGACGGGAGCCTCACGATGACGATTACCCCGCAGGAAGCGCTGCAGCGCACGATCGAACACCGCGAAATCTTCCACGACGAGATGCTGCACCTGATGCGGCTCATCATGCGCGGCGACATGTCGCCCGTGATGGCGGCCGCGATCATCACCGGGCTGCGCGTGAAGAAGGAGACGATCGGCGAGATCGCCGCCGCCGCGACCGTGATGCGCGAATTCGCGAATCACGTCGAGGTGCAGGACAACTCGAACTTCGTCGACATCGTCGGCACCGGCGGCGACGGCTCGCACACGTTCAACATCTCGACCGCGTCGATGTTCGTCACGGCCGCGGCCGGCGCGAAGGTTGCGAAGCACGGCAACCGCGGCGTATCGAGCAAGTCCGGCAGCGCCGACGTGCTCGAGGCGCTCGGCGTGAACATCGACCTGCAGTCCGACCAGGTTGCCGCGTCGATCGCCGAAACGGGCATGGGCTTCATGTTCGCGCCGAACCATCACCCGGCGATGAAGAACATCGCGGCCGTGCGCCGCGAGCTCGGCGTGCGCACGATCTTCAACATCCTCGGCCCGCTGACCAATCCGGCCGGCGCGCCGAACCAGCTGATGGGCGTGTTCCACCCCGACCTCGTCGGCATCCAGGTGCGCGTGATGCAGCGTCTGGGCGCGCAGCACGTGCTCGTCGTGTACGGCAAGGACGGGATGGACGAGGTATCGCTCGGCGCGGCAACGCTCGTCGGCGAACTGCGCGACGGCAAGGTGCACGAATACGAGATCCATCCGGAAGACTTCGGCCTGCAGATGGTGTCGAACCGCACGCTGAAGGTGGAAAATGCCGACGAATCGCGCACGATGCTGCTCGGCGCGCTGGACAACCAGCCGGGCGTCGCACGCGAGATCGTCACGCTGAACGCCGGCACCGCGCTCTATGCGGCGAACGTCGCCGAATCGATCGCGGACGGCATCCAGCTTGCCCGCGAAGCAATCGCAAGCGGCAAGGCCCGCGCGAAAGTCGACGAACTCGTGCGCTTCACGCAGCAGTTCAAGCGCTGACTCCCCTTACGAACCAAGCAGGAATCCACATGAGCGACATTCTCGACCGAATCATCGCCGTCAAGCGCGAAGAAGTCGCGGCGGCCATGCGCAGCGCGCCGCTCGAGGCACTGAAACTGGAAGCATCCGCACGCGACCTGCGCGACTTCGTCGGCGCACTGCGCGCAAAGCATGCGGCCGGCCACGCGGCCGTGATTTCCGAAATCAAGAAGGCCAGCCCGTCGAAAGGCGTGCTGCGCGAGCATTTCGTGCCGGCCGACATCGCGCGTTCGTATGCGGAGCATGGCGCCGCGTGCCTGTCGGTGCTGACCGACGAGCAGTTCTTCCAGGGCAGCGTCCGCTATCTCGAGGAAGCGCGCGCGGCCTGCTCGCTGCCGGTGCTGCGCAAGGACTTCATCGTCGACGCGTACCAGATCATCGAAGCACGCGCGATGGGCGCGGACGCGATCCTGCTGATCGCCGCCGCGCTCGACACCCCGCTGATGCAGGATCTCGAAGCGTATGCGCACTCGCTCGGTCTCGCGGTGCTGGTCGAAGTGCACGACCGTGACGAGATGGAACAGGCGCTGACGCTCAAGACGCCACTGCTCGGCATCAACAACCGCAACCTGCGCACGTTCGAAACGTCGATCCAGACGACGCTCGACATGCTCGACATGATTCCGGCCGACCGGATCGTCGTGACCGAATCGGGCATCCTGTCGCGCACCGACGTCGACACGATGCGTGCGGCGAACGTGAACACGTTCCTCGTCGGCGAAGCGTTCATGCGCGCCGACCAGCCGGGCGAAGAGCTCGCACGGATGTTCTTCTGATGGCGATCGAAAAGGAAATCAAGCTCGCGCTGCCGGCCGGCCAGGCCGACGCCGCGCGACGCTTCTTCGAGACGCTGACCGGCGAACCCGGTCACGACATCACGCTCGCGAACGTCTATTACGACACGCCCGATCTCGCGCTGGCCCGCTCGAAGAGCGCGGTGCGCGTACGCCGCGCGCCGCAAGGCTGGCTGCAGACGTTCAAGACGGTCGGCAGCGCGGAAGGCGGCCTGCATCGCCGCCACGAATGGGAGCTGCCGGTCGCCGGCGACGCGCTCGAGATCGACGCGCTCGTCGCGGCCTGCGACGTGCCGGAAGCCGCCGCCGCGCTGAATGATGCGGCGGGCGCGCTGCACGCGCTGTTCCGCACGGATTTTTCGCGTACGCTGTGGCGCATCGCAATCGGCGGCGCAACCGTCGAAGCCGCGGTGGACCTCGGCGAGATCGTCGTCCAGGCGGAACACGAAACGCGCCGCGAACCGATCAGCGAAATCGAACTCGAACTGATCGACGGCCCGGAAGCGGCGCTCGCAACGCTCGCCGCCGAATTGCAGCAAGCGCTGCCGGGCCTCGTTCCCGACAACATCAGCAAGGCGCAGCGCGGCTACCGGCTGCGCGCGCAATAACCCGCATCACGCATGGCAACCCGCAAGACTTCCCGCGCGCCGCAACAGGCGTCGCTGTTCGACGATCCCGTGCCGGAAACGGCACCGGCCGATATTCCGTCCCAGGCGCCCGAAGCGCCCGCGGCCGGACGCAAGCCCGCAAAGAAAGCTGCACCGGCTGCGGCCCCGACGGTACCGCAACCCGCGGCCGCCGACATTCCGCACCTCGCCGCGCAATTCGACGCGCTGCCGCCGGTCTGGCGCGACGTGCTGAAACCCTTCACCGACAGCGACACCTATGCGCCGCTGTGCCGCTTCGTCGATGACGAGCGTGCGGCCGGCAAGACGGTCTACCCGACCGACGTGTTCCGCGCGCTGCGCCTGACGAGCCCGGACGACGTGAAAGTCGTGATCCTCGGCCAGGACCCGTACCACGGCGACGATCGCGGCACGCCGCAGGCGCACGGGCTCGCGTTCTCGGTGCCGCCGGCCGTGCGCACCCCGCCGTCGCTGCGCAACATCTTCAAGGAAATCGCCGCGAACTTCGGCCATGACACGCCGCGCCACGGCTGCCTCGACACCTGGGCGCGGCAGGGCGTGCTGCTGCTCAACACGGTGCTGACGGTCGAGCGCGGCGCAGCAGCGAGCCATGCGAAGCGCGGCTGGGAGCAATGCACGGACACGCTGATCCGCGAACTCGCCGGCCGCCATCGCGGGCTCGTCTTCATGCTGTGGGGCGCACACGCGCAGGCGAAACGTGCACTGTTCGACGCAAGCGCGCACTGCGTGCTCGAGGCGCCGCATCCGTCGCCGCTATCTGCGCACCGCGGCTTCCTCGGCTGCCGCCATTTCGCGCTCGCGAACGACTATCTGGTCGAGGCAGGCCGCGAGCCGATCGACTGGCGCCTGCCGGAAGTGGCGGAAACACTCGCATAACGGCCGCGCCAGCCGGCATGCAAAAACGCCGCGCCCCTTTCGGGACGCGGCGTTTTTTATCGGACGATGCTGCGAGCGCGGCGCACCCGCATCGACCTTACGCGGCGGCGATCGCTTCGCGTGCGCCGGCCAGTGCGGCGCTTTGCGCATCCGGGCCGAGGTTCAGGCCTTCCGCGAAGATGAAGCTCACGTCGGTCATGCCGACGAAGCCGAGGAACGTGCGCAGGTACGGGGTCTGGCTGTCGTTCGGCGTACCGGCGTACTTGCCGCCTCGGGCCGTCACCACGTGAACCTTCTTGCCCTTGATCAGGCCTTCCGGACCGTTCTCGGTGTAGCGGAACGTGACGCCTGCACGTGCGATCCAGTCGAAGTACGTCTTCAGTTGCGACGAGATGCCGAAGTTGTACATCGGCGCGCCGATCACGATGATGTCGGCAGCTTGCAGTTCGGCGATCAGTGCATCGCTCTTCGCGACGATCGCATTCTGTTCCGCGGTGCGGTTCTCGGCCGGCGTGAAGAACGCGCCCAGCACCGATTCGTCGAGGTGCGGCAGCGCATCGGCCAGCAGGTCGCGAACCACGACCTTCGCACCGGGGTTCGATTGTTGCAGCTTTGCCGTCAGTTCGTTGGCCAGCAGCGTGGATTGCGCACCTTGCGAACGCGCGGCGGAATTGATTTGCAGAATGGTCGTCATGTCAGGCTCCAGTAGGATTGCGCTTTGGTAGCGCGAGTGACGCCATTGTGCGTGGCCGCATGACCGCGAAAAAGCGGGTTCAGGACGACGGATTGTTGCAGCAACAGAACAATCGTTGATCGCGCCCCGATACCCGCTTCGGTCCGCTCAACCCTTCAGCCAGGCCTCGCGGGCCTTCGAGACCGCAGCCGGCTTCGCGGCCGCCGTCAGCCGGTAGCGCGTGACTTCCGGGCCGTCGAGCTTCAGTTTCGCGGTGCGCAGCTCGTCGCGCCGGAACGCGTGAACCTCGACCTTGTCACCCGGCCGATAGCGCGCGAGCAGCGCGTCGAGGTTGGTACCCGTGACGCGCAGCCCGTCGACCGCGATCAGCGTGTCGCCGGCCGACAGCCCCGCGCGATGTGCGGCGCCGCCTTCATAGACGGCCGCAAACGTGCAGTCCGCGCCACCGCGCAGGCGCGCCCCGATCGTCGGCTTCGCGGTCGCGCCGTTCGCGACATCGGGCGCGAGCGACACGCCGAACGGTGCGAGCAGTTCGGCGAGCGGCAGGTCGCGCGTGCCATGCACGGCATCGGCGAACAGGCGGCCGAGCGCAACGCCTGTCGCCTCTTCGATCAGCGCCTCGACTTCGTTTTCCTCGACGCCCGCCTGCTTGCCGCGGTAGAAATCGCGGCCGTAGCGTTGCCACAGCAGGCGCATCACGTCGTCGAGCGACTTCTTGTTGCGCGTCTGCGCGCGGATCGCGAGATCGAAGGCGAGCGCGACGAGCGAACCCTTCGTGTAGTAGCTGACGATCGCGTTGGTCGCGTTCTCGTCCTGGCGGTAGTACTTGATCCACGCGTCGAACGAGCTTTCGGCGACGCTCTGCTTCAGGCGCCCCGTGCCGCGCAGCACGCCGCCGACCGTACGGCCGAGCGCCGCGAAATAGTCGTCCTGCGACATCAGCCCGCTGCGCACGAGCATCAGGTCGTCGTAATACGACGTGAAGCCTTCGAACAGCCACAGCAGCGACGTGTAGTTTTCCTTCGTCAGGTCGTACGGCACGAACGCCGCCGGCTTGATGCGCTTCACGTTCCACGTATGGAAGTACTCGTGGCTGCAGAGACCGAGATACGTGCGATAGCCTTCCGTCGTTTCGGGCCGCCCCTTCACCGGCAGGTCGGTGCGGTTGCAGATCAGTGCGGTCGACGCGCGATGCTCGAGGCCGCCGTAGCCGTCGCTGACCGCCAGCGTCATGAACACGTAGCGGTCCATCGGCGCCTTCTTCGACTTCGGCTCGAACAGCGCGATCTGCGCTTCGCACACGCGCTTCAGGTCGGCGCGCAGACGTTCCATGTCGAGCTGTGTCACGCGCCCCGCGATCACGATGTCGTGCGGCACGCCGTGCGCGTCGAACGTCGCGAGCGCGAATTCGCCGATCGTCACCGGATGGTCGGAAAGTTCGTCGTAGTTCGACGCGCGATAGGCGCCGAACCCGTAGCGCTTGGTGCCGCGCGCCTCGGGCAGCGACGTGCCGACACGCCATGCGCGGAACGCGGAGCCGGCCGGCTTCGCGATGTCGACTTCACACGGCGCGTGCTCGCGGCCGGCGACGCTCAGGAACACGGCCGTCGCGTTGAAGAAGCCGCCCGATTCGTCGAGGTACGCGGAGCGTACCGACAGGTCCCACGCATACACGTCGTAGCGCAGCGTCAGCGTGCCGTTCACGGCTGCGGCCTGCCACGTGTGCTTGTCGGTCTTCGCGATCCGCACCTTGCGGCCCGCGTCGTTGAATGCGCCGAGCGTTACGATGTTGCGCGCGAACTCGCGCACGAGATAGCTGCCCGGAATCCACACCGGCAGCGAAAAGCGCTGGCCTTCGGGATCGGGATCAGGGACCGTCACCGACACTTCGAACAGGTGCGCGGCAAGATCTTTCGGGACAATCGAATAGCGGATCGGCTGGGTCATCGTAGCAATCGGTCGGTCGAATACGGCGGCGAAAACGAAGAGAGGCGCCGGCAGATGCGGGCGCCCCTCGCTCGCCGGGCCAAGCGGCCCGGCGTATGGTCGGTTACTTGTTCGAGGCGAGCGCCTGGTTGAGCTGGTCGGCCGATACGGCGCCCGGCAGGCGGCGGCCGTCCGGCAGGAAGATCGTCGGCGTGCCCGTGACATTCATCCCGCGGCCGAGCGCGAGGTTCTTGTCGAGCGCCGTGGTATCGCAGGTACCGGCGCCGGACGGTGCGCGATGGTCGAGCATCCAGCTCTGCCACGTTTTCGCGCGGTCGGTCGCACACCAGATCGCCTTCGACTTCGCGGTCGAATCCGGCGACAGCACCGGGTACAGGAACGTGTAGACGGTCACGTTGTCGACCGACTGCAGCGTCGTCTCGAGCTTCTTGCAGTACGGGCAGTTCGGATCGGAGAACACCGCGATCTTGCGGGCGCCGTTGCCCTTGACGACCTTGATCGCATTCGCGAACGGCAGGCTCGCGAAGTCGATCTTGTTGATTTCGGACAGGCGTGCGTCGGTCAGGTTCTTGTGCGTCCTGGCGTCGACGAGATCGCCGAGCAGCACGTAGTCGCCGGCCGCGTCGCTATAGATGATCTGCGAGCCGAGGTTCACTTCGTAAAGGCCCGCGACCGGCGATTTCGACACGCTCTTGATCGGCGCGTCGTTGCCAAGGCGGGCCTGCAGCGTGGCTTTCAGCTTGTCGGTGGTCTGGTCGGCCTGCGCGGTGCAGCCAAGCGTCGCCATCGTGACGGCCAGCGCCAGCGACGCGATGCGGATCGTTTTTTTCATCGAAATCTTCCTTCAGCTCAATCGGTGTGCACGGCACAGTGTACGCCGTAACGGAACCGTGTCCGACCGGCGAAGCCGCCGAAGGTTCGATCAGCCGAGCGCGGCCGACACGAGCCAGCGCTTCACGAACGGCTGCGCGCCGACGAAAGCCATGCCTGCGTTGCGCACGGCCTTCGCGACGGAGCCCGGCACCGCGAACAGCCGCTGCAGCCCGTCGGTCGCGACCATCAGCGCGCGGATGTCCTCGCGGCGCGAACGCTCGTAGCGGCGCAGCAGCACCGTATCGCCGAGATTGCGGAAGCTTTCCTTGCCGGCGATCGCATCGGCGAGCGCCGCGACGTCGCGCAGCCCGAGGTTCATCCCCTGCCCCGCGAGCGGGTGGATCAGGTGCGCGGCGTCGCCGACGAGCGCGACGCGGGGCGCGATCAGCTTGTCGATCGTCTGCAGCGCCAGCGGGAAGCCGGCGGCCGGCGTCACGCAGTCGAGCGTGCCGACCTGGCCGTGCGACACGCGCTCGACTTCGGCCGCGAGCTGCGCCGGATCGAGTGCGAGCAATTGGTCCGCATGCGCGGTGTGCGCGGACCAGACGAGCGACACATGGCCGTCCGGCAGCGGCAGCAGCGCGACGATCTCGCCTTCGTGGAACCACTGGTAGGCCGTCTCGCGATGCGGCAGCGACGCCTTGAAGTTCGCGACAACGCCGGTTTGCCGGTAGTCGCGCCGCTCGATCTTGGCCCCCATTTGCGAGCGCACCCACGAATGCGCGCCGTCGGCGCCAACGATGAGATCCGCTTCCAGCACCTGCCCCGACGACAGCGTGAGCACGGCCGCGTCGTCGCGCACGTCGAAGCCCTGTGCGCGCGCATCGAACCACATGAGGTTCGGCTGGAACCGCAGCGCGGCATCGAGCGACGCCTCGACCAGCGACGATTCGGCGATCCACGCGAGCTGCGGCACGGAAGCCTGGTACGCGGAGAAATGCAGTTCCGCGTGCGCATCGCCGTACACGCGCATGTCGTAGACCGGTGCGAGCCGGCTATGATCGAGCGCCTGCCAGACCCGCAGCCGCTCGAGCAGCGCCTGCGAACTGGAGGACAGCGCGTAGACGCGCGTGTCGAATGCGAGATCGGCGGGGCGCGGCGTGGCCGGCTGGGCGAGCAAGGCTGTCTTGTAGCCGGACTGGGTCAGCGCGAGCGCGGCCGTCTTGCCGACGAGCCCGCCGCCGACCACGGCGACGTCGAAGGTATGGTGGGCAGTCATGGCGGGCATTATAGCCGCGGGGCCAAACCCTTACGCGGCCGGACTTTGCGGGAAATCAGCAGAATCGCAGGCCGATGCGGCAGCGCGGCGGCCCGCCGCATCGGCCGTTCGGCGCCAGCCCGGAATCCGGGGCGTCGGCACGGTACAATAGCGCCTTTGACCGTCGGCCCGTCGCGCCCCAAGCGCCGGCCGCCCTTTTTTCCCGCGCCGCCGTGCCCTGTCCGGCCGCGCCGCCTTACCCGTCCGAAGGATTCCATGAGTCTCAAATGCGGCATCGTCGGCTTGCCCAACGTCGGCAAGTCCACCCTGTTCAATGCGCTGACCAAGGCCGGCATCGCCGCCGAGAACTACCCGTTCTGCACGATCGAGCCGAACGTCGGCATCGTCGAAGTGCCCGATACGCGCCTGAAGGCGCTCTCCGAGATCGTCAAGCCGGAGCGCGTCGTGCCGGCCGTCGTCGAGTTCGTCGACATCGCGGGCCTCGTCGCGGGCGCGAGCAAGGGTGAAGGCCTCGGCAACCAGTTCCTCGCGAACATCCGCGAAACCGACGCGATCACGCACGTCGTGCGCTGCTTCGAGGACGAGAACGTCATTCACGTCGCCGGCAAGGTCAGCCCGATCGACGACATCGAAGTGATCAACACCGAACTCGCGCTCGCCGACCTCGGCACCGTCGAGAAGGCGCTCACGCGTTATTCGAAGGCTGCGAAGTCGGGCAACGACAAGGAAGCGGCGAAGCTCGTCGCGGTGCTCGAGAAGGTGCGCGCGCAGCTCGACCAGGGCAAGGCCGTGCGCGGCCTCGCGCTGTCGGACGACGAAGAGGCGCTGCTCAAGCCGTTCTGCCTGATCACCGCGAAGCCGGCGATGTACGTCGCCAACGTGAAGGACGACGGTTTCGAGAACAACCCGCACCTCGACGCGGTCCGCAAGTACGCGGAAAGCGAGAACGCGCCGGTGGTGGCCGTGTGCGCGGCGATCGAGGCGGAAATCGCCGATCTCGACGACGCGGACAAGGAAGCGTTCCTCGCCGACATGGGCATGGAAGAGCCGGGCCTCGATCGCGTGATCCGTGCGGGCTTCAAGCTGCTCGGCCTGCAGACCTACTTCACCGCAGGCGTGAAGGAAGTACGCGCATGGACGATCCATATCGGCGACACGGCACCGCAGGCGGCCGGCGTGATCCACACCGACTTCGAGCGCGGCTTCATCCGCGCGCAGACGATCGCGTTCGACGACTACGTCACCTATAAGGGCGAACAAGGCGCGAAGGAAGCCGGCAAGATGCGCGCGGAAGGGAAGGAATATGTCGTGCACGACGGGGATGTGATGAACTTCCTGTTCAACGTCTGACGCGTCAAACGACGCTGTTTCGTGCAGCGTCACAGTCACCCCGAAAGGCCCGCGAGCAGCGGGCCTTTCTTTATTCCGGAGCGACTCATGAAGGTTGGCGGGGGCGCTCGCCGACAGTCTTTTCGTCATTTCCTTCGTAGCCTCCGTTGCGCAGATCATCTGTGCCGCAGACGCAGTTCGACCCAACCCCTTCACTCGGGCCGGACGTTCTCATTCGCCATCTGCCCCCCCTCCCGGCACGACCGCTAATCGCGCGTCGATTTCATCATTCGCTTCGGTTGTCGAAGTGATCCATGTATGAAGTTGCCGTCGTCGATGAAATCAGAAAGGTTCGATTTTTGCGACTCCAAATTTCAACGCGGCGCCCTATTGCCGAACACCCTGGGTTGCCACGGGCAAGTGCATTCGCTTACCCCGGCAAAACAAATGGCCCGACCGGCTAACGCCGATCGGGCCATTTTCATGACAGGCGGCTCACCGCGATACCATCACTGCATCACATCGCCGACACCCGCCGCCCCGCACTCGCCCGCGCATCGCGACCGCGCTTGTTCAGCCACGACGCCAGCAGCACGATCAACGCCAGCACGGCCGTCGCCCCCACTTCCATCCGGTGATCCTCGCTCACGAACATCACGGTCAGCGTGCCGCAGATGAACAGGATCACGGCCCACGTGAGCCACGGGAACAACCACATCCGCAACGTCAGGTCCGCGCCGCTCGATTCGAGCGTCTTGCGCATCCGCAGCTGCGAGATCGCGATCACGAGATACACGAGCAGCGCGATCGCGCCCGACGTCGCCAGCAGGAAGCCGAACACCTGTTCCGGCATCAGGTAGTTCGCGATCACGGTCAGGAAGCCGAACGCGGTCGATGCGAGCACGGCCGCACGCGGCGTGCCGGTCGAATCGGTGCGGTGCAGGAACGCCGGCGCGTCCTTGCGCTTGGACAGCGAGAACAGCATTCGCGACGCGGTGTACAGCGCCGAATTCAGGCAGCTCGCGACCGACACGAGCACGATCACGTCGATGATCGCCTTCGCGTTCGGGATGCCGATCAGCTCCATCGCGCGCTGATACGAGCCGTGCTTCGGCAGCAGCGGGTCGTTCCACGGCACGATGGCCGCGACGACGAGAATCGAGCCGAGATAGAACAGCGTGATGCGCCAGATCACCGAGTTGGTTGCACGCACGATCTGGCGTTGCGGGTTGTCCGATTCGGCGGCCGCGATCGTCACGATCTCGGTGCCGAGGAACGAGAACATCGTCGTCAGCATCGCCGCGAGCACCGCGCCGGCGCCGTGCGGCATGAAGCCGTCATGCACGAACAGGTTCGACACGCCCGACACGGCCGGCGCCGGGATGATGCCGACGATCGCCGCGCCGCCGATGCACAGAAACACGACGATCGCGACGACCTTGATCAGCGCGAACCAGAATTCGAATTCGCCGTAGTTCTTGACCGAGAAGAGGTTGGTCACCGTCAGCACCAGCGTGATGCCGAGCGCGAATACCCAGGTCGCGACGCCGGGGAACCATGCATTGAGGATGGTCGCGGCGGCGGTCGCCTCGATCGGGATCACGAGCACCCAGAACCACCAGTACAGCCAGCCGATCGAGAACCCGGCCCAGTGGCCGATCGCGCGATCGGCATAGGTGGAGAACGAACCGCTGTCCGGATGCGCGACGGCCATCTCGCCGAGCATGCGCATCACCAGCACGACCAGCACACCGGCGATCGCATACGCGAGGATCGACGCCGGGCCGGCTTCCGCGATGGCGTGGCCGGAGCCGACGAACAGGCCCGCGCCGATCACGCCGGCAATCGACATCATCGTCACGTGCCGCTGCTTCAGGCCCGTACCGAGGCCTGTGTTGCTTCCACTCATCTGTCTCTCTCCAAAAAACGGTTCCGGTATGGCCGGGTATCGCGTGAAGGCAGCACGGGGGATTGTGGTTCTTGAGCCGGGCCGGATGCGGCGCCTGCACGGGATGCAGGCGCGAAGCCGGATCGGGGGCCGTTCCGGAACGGCGCGCGATGCAGTCTGCGAAGCTGCGGGTGCGATGCGGCGCGCAGGGCGCCGGCGCATCGCGTGCGCCCATTCCGTCGGCTTTCGTCAGCTGCCTTCGAAGCGAAGGAGTGTAAGCATCAAACGGTTCTTCACTGAGAACCAATTGAAGAATTTCGATGGAACCACTTGTTGCATCGACGTCGATCGATGCAACGCTTGTACCCGTTCGCGGCGGCTCGCGAGCGTGCCGAAAGCCCCCGGCCACACGTGGCCGGCCGGACGCAACCGACGCGTCAGCGCGTGCCGCTCGCCCTCTCGTCGCGCCATTTGGCGGGGACGACGGCCTGCCATTCTCGCAGAAGCAGGTTTTTCACGGCGTCCGGACGGGCCGCCGACAGCCGCACCAGCACGATCGGCCAGCCGGCGTAGTGATCCGTCACGTAATACACGTCGGGTTTCGATTCGATCAGCCACGCGCGCTCGTCGGGGCCGACGCCGTTCACGACGAGCGTGTCGCCGTCCTCGCGCAGCCGCGCGAGTATCTTGCCCTTCACCCTGAGTGCGGGCGTGCCGTACGACATGCCTTCCTCGACGCCGCGCCACGCCAGTGCGATCTGCCGGACGTCGTCGAATGTCATGGGGCCTCCCGGCTGGATGCCTTCGGTGCACGATCCGGCCACCCTACCGGCATTCGCGAAGGTGCGCCGGCCGAAGCACGCCTATCCGCGCGCCGCATGCGCGGCCGTCGACACACGCCCCGTCGTCGCGACGATTGCGAACGCGATTGCATTCGCGGCGGCGCTGGCCAGGATCGGCACGAGATAGCCGCCGCCCGCGTCGTAGATGAAGCCGGCCGCGGTCGGCCCGATCAGCGTGCCGAATGCGACGCTCGTATAAAGCACGCCAATGATCCCGCTCACGTTGCGGCCGCCGAAATGGTCCATCACGACCGCCGGCAGCACCGCGACCCAGCCGCCGTAGAACACGCCGAACACGAGTGCGAACGCGGCAAGCGTCGCGACGGTGCCGGCGCCCGCCCACGTGACGAGCGCGACGGCCATGCCCGCGAACATCGCGAGCAGCGATGTGCGGCGGCCGAAGCGGTCGGCGAGGCCGCCGAGGAAGAAACGGCCGGCCGTGCTGCCGACGCCGATCGCGCCGAGCAGCAGCACGGCCGTCGACGACGAGACGCCATGATCGAGCGCGTACGGCACGAGGTGAACGAACGGGACGAACACGCCGAACGAGCAGATGAGGCATGCTGCGTAGAGGCTCGCGAACGGTCGCGACGTGACGGCTTCACGCACCGTCGCGCCGGCTGACGCCGAAGCGGCAGCCGGCCTGCGGCCCGCCGCCGCGCCGGACGCCGAAGCCCCCGCATCGCGCCCGGTGACTTTCACGCCGCCTTCCACGGGCTCATGCGCCGCCTCCCCGTCCGGCAGCAGCCCCCGTCCGCGCGGATCGTTCTCGATCAGCAGCGACATCCCCGCGCCGATCACGACCGCGATCACGGCCAGCGTGAAATACGCGCCGCGCCAGCCGGCGTGCGCGATCAACGCGGATGCGAGCGGCGGCATCACCAGCGTACCGACGCCGATCCCGGCGACCGCGAGCCCCGACGCGAAGCCGCGCCGGCGCACGAACCAGCGCTGCACGGCGCCGACGGCCGGCACGTACGCGCAGCCGACGCCGAGACCGACACCGAGCCCGTACGCGACATAGACCTGCACCAGCGTATGCGCGGCCCCGGCAGCCGCGAGCCCGATGCTCGTCAACAGCATCCCGGCGACGGCAAGCCGCCGCGAGCCGAAGCGGTCGGCCAGCGGCCCGCTGACGATGCCGAAACCGAAATACAGGAAGCCGGCCAGCGAGAACACGAGCGAGATCTGCCCGCGCGACGCGGAGAAATCCCGCTGCAGCGACTCGACGAACGCGCTGAACGTATATGCGCTGCCGAAACCGACGAACGTAACGGCGAACGCGGCCGCAACCACGTACCAGCCATAAAAAAGGCGCGACGCGCCCGGGTGGTTCATGACGATGCTCCTCTCAGGCTCCACCGGCCGCCGCACAACGACCGGATTGCCTCATGGATATAGTTGAACTATGTTGATCGCATCGGCCGCCAACCGGCAATCGCAAGGCATACGATCGAATGCGTCAACGGTACTTGTGCGTACGCGTCGTCTCAAACGATATTTCGTCGGACTTTCGATTTAGAAAAACTGAATGAATCGCTCCCGCTTGCCGCCGCTCAACGCGCTTCGCGCATTCGAAGCGGCCGCCCGCCACCTGTCGGTGAAGGCGGCCGCCGAGGAGCTGTCGGTCACGCCCGGTGCGGTGAGCCAGATGATCCGCACGCTCGAGACGCATCTCGGCGTGCAGCTGTTCGAGCGCGTCAACCGCGGCATCCTGCTCACGGCCGCCGGCCGCGACTACCTGCCGCCGGTGCGCAACGCATTCAGGCAGATCGCCGATGCGTCGCAGCGCGTGTCGGGCGCCGCCGACAGCGGCGTGCTGACGGTGAGCGTCACGCCATTCTTCGCATCCGCGTGGCTCGTCCCGCGCCTCACGCAGTTCCGGGACGCTTGCCCGGACGTCGACCTGCAGGTCGTCACCAGCCACGCGCTCGCGGATTTCTCGCGCGACGGCGTCGACGTCGCGATCCGTCATGGCCTCGGGCGCTACATCGGGCTGTGCAGCGAGCGCCTGCTGACGGTGGAAATCGTCGCGCTCGCGTCGCCCGCGCTCGTCGCGCGGCTCGGCATGCCGGCAACGCCGGCCGACCTCGTCGGCTGGCCGCAATTGCACGACGCCGAGCGCAAGGGCTGGCACATCTGGTTCGGCGCGCAGCGGATCGACGATTTCGGCCCGCCGCGCGGCCCCGCGTTCGACGATTCGGGCCTGTTGCTGCAGGCGATCGTCGCCGGCCAGGGCGCCGGGCTGCTGCCGGCCGCGATGGTGCGCGGCGAGCTGGCGAGCGGCCGGCTCGTGCAGCTCGCCGACGTCGCGTGGCTCGACGATTTCGCGTACTACCTCGTCTATCCGCCGCATCACGCGGAACGGCCGAAGGTCGCCGCATTCCGCCGCTGGATCCTCGACGCCGCGCAGGCCGACGGTGCGGCATCGATGTCCGGCGCGGCGTAGCGCCCTCCCTCACGGCGCGGTTCCTCGGCCGATCGGCTAACATGCGGCCCGACACCGATAACAACAGACCGAGAGAAACCATGGCTGCCCTGCTCCGCCGCGCGACACGCCTCGCGACCTTGTCCGCCGCGCTCTTCGTCGCGTGTGCCGCGTTGCCGCCTTCCGCGCATGCCTACCGCGCATCGCCCGGCTACGGCAACGAAGCCGATCTCGACCGCCACGACACGTATCGCAACCGCGACGGCGAAACCGTGCACGCACCCGCGCATTCGAAATCGGGCCGCGTGCCCGACGGTGCGAGCGCGCGCTGCCGTGACGGCACGTACAGCTTCAGCCGTCACCGGCGCGGCACGTGCTCGGGGCACGGCGGCGTCGCCGCGTGGCTGTAGCCTCGGCCGATCGGCCAATCCGGACCGCAGCGGCCACCCGCCGCTGTCAGCGACACTCGGCGGCGAAGTACAATAGCCGCTCGCGCCGCCGACACGCGGCGCCGCCGCCGCGCCGCGCGCGGCACGCTCCGTACCGAATCACCCGACGCCGCCACGCGCGCGCTGCGCGGCAGTCTCAACCACTTCTGAATTTCACACCGAAATGGCCCAATACGTTTTCACGATGAACCGGGTCGGCAAGATCGTGCCGCCCAAGCGCCAGATCCTGAAGGACATCTCGCTGTCGTTCTTTCCCGGCGCGAAGATCGGCGTGCTCGGCCTGAACGGCTCGGGCAAGTCGACGCTGATCCGCATCATGGCGGGCGTCGACAAGGACATCGAAGGCGAAGCGACGCCGATGCCGAACCTGAACATCGGCTACCTGCCGCAGGAGCCGCAGCTCGACCCGACGAAGACGGTGCGCGAAGCCGTCGAGGAAGGCCTCGGCGACCTGTTCCAGGCCAACAAGAAGCTCGAGGAAATCTACGCGGCGTACGCGGAGCCGGACGCCGACTTCGACGCGCTCGCGGCCGAGCAGGCGAAGTACGAAGCGATCCTCGCGTCGAGCGACGGCGGCAGCCCCGAGCAGCAGCTCGAAGTGGCCGCCGACGCCCTGCGCCTGCCGGCGTGGGACGCCAAGATCGAACACCTGTCGGGCGGTGAAAAGCGCCGCGTCGCGCTGTGCAAGCTGCTGCTCGAAAAACCCGACATGCTGCTGCTCGACGAACCGACCAACCACCTCGACGCGGAATCGGTCGACTGGCTCGAGCAGTTCCTGGTGCGCTTCCCGGGCACCGTCGTCGCGGTCACCCACGATCGCTACTTCCTCGACAACGCGGCCGAGTGGATTCTCGAACTCGACCGCGGCCACGGCATTCCGTGGAAGGGCAACTACAGCAGTTGGCTCGACCAGAAGGAAGAGCGCCTGAAGCAGGAAGAAGCGTCGGAATCGGCGCGCCAGAAGGCGATCAAGAAGGAACTGGAGTGGGTGCGCCAGAACCCGAAGGGCCGCCAGGCGAAGTCGAAGGCGCGTATCGCGCGCTTCGAGGAACTGAGCAGCCAGGAATACCAGAAGCGCAACGAGACGCAGGAAATCTTCATCCCGGCCGGCGAACGCCTGGGCAATGAAGTGATCGAGTTCAAGAACGTCAGCAAGTCGTTCGGCGACCGCCTGCTGATCGACAACCTGAGCTTCAAGATCCCGGCCGGCGCGATCGTCGGCATCATCGGCCCGAACGGCGCCGGCAAGTCGACGCTGTTCAAGATGCTGACGGGCAAGGAACAGCCGGATTCGGGCGAAGTCGTGATGGGGCCGACCGTGAAGCTCGCGTACGTCGACCAGAGCCGCGACGCGCTCGACGGCACGAAGACGGTGTTCGAGGAAATCTCGGGCGGCGCCGACGTGCTGACGGTGGGCAAGTACGAAACGCCGTCGCGCGCGTACATCGGCCGCTTCAACTTCAAGGGCGGCGACCAGCAGAAGATCGTCGGCAACCTGTCCGGCGGTGAACGCGGCCGCCTGCACCTCGCGAAGACGCTGATCTCGGGCGGCAACGTGCTGCTGCTCGACGAACCGTCGAACGACCTCGACGTCGAAACGCTGCGCGCGCTGGAAGACGCGCTGCTCGAATTCGCGGGCTCGGTGATGGTGATCTCGCACGATCGCTGGTTCCTCGACCGCATCGCGACGCACATCCTCGCGTTCGAAGGCGATTCGCAGGTCACGTTCTTCGACGGCAACTACCAGGAGTACGAAGCCGACAAGCGTGCGCGCCTGGGCGAGGAAGCCGCCAAGCCGAAGCGTCTGCGCTACAAGCCGATCAGCCGCTGACCGGCCCGGGTGCCCGCCCCGCGGCAACGCGGGGCCGCGCACCGAGGGCAGCCGCATCGGAACGCGGCACAACAAAAAAGCGGGCCGCTGGCCCGCTTTGTTCATCTGATGGCGGGCTGCTCGCCCGCCGCTTACGCGAGCGCGCCCAATTCGCGCAGCCGCGCCTCGGTCGCCGCCGCACTCGTGTGATGAATGCCGTGCCAGCCGAGCGCGGTCGCGGCCGCGGCATTCTTCGCGTTGTCGTCGATGAACACGAGTTCGTGCGGCGCGATGCCCGGCAAGTGCGGTTCGATCCGCGCATGCATCTCGCGGTAGATCGCCGGATCGGGCTTCACGAGCTTCACGCGGCCCGACACGACGATCTCCTTGAAACGCCGCAGCACCGGGAAGTTGTCCCACGCATACGGAAACGTCTGCGCGGACCAGTTCGTCAGCCCGAACAGCGGCATCCCCTGCGCGTCGAGCCGATCGACGAGCGCGGCGCCTTCATCGAGCACGCCGCCGATCATCTCGTGCCAGCGCGCGTAGAACGCGCGGATCAGCGCCTCGTGCTCCGGAAACTTCGCGACGCGCTCGGCCGTGCCTTCCTCGATCGTCTGCCCGCCGTCCTGGCGGATCACCCAGTCCATCGCGCAGACATGCGCGAGAAACCAGCGACGCTCGGCCTCGTCGGGAATCAGTTGCCGGTAAAGATAGTCGGGGCTCCAGTCGATCAACACGCCGCCGAAGTCGAACACCACGGCCTTGATCGTCATGCGAACTCCATCGCAAGAACGTCCGCGAGCGGGCGCGGCGTGACCGGGTTGCCCGACAGCGTATTGTTCTGCCATACGAAGTGATGGTGCGCGACGATCTGCGCGGCCGACAGGTGCGTACGCTCGTTCGTCGTGTGCAGGTCGGACACGACGGTCGTCCGGTAGCCGAGCAGCGCCGCGCCGCGCGCGGCCGAATCGACGCAGAACTCGGTCGCATAGCCGCAGATCAGCACCGAACGGATGCCGTGGCGGTCGAGCTGCGCCGCGAGCGGCGTGTCGTGAAACGCGTCGCTCACCTGCTTGCGCACGTGCCAGTCGTCGTTCCCGACGACCAGCCCCGCGTGCAGCTCCCAGCCCGGCGTGCCGGGCACGATGTCGTCGTCCGCATCGCCGTCGTGCTGCACGAAGCACACGGGCGCGTTCGCCGCGCGCGCCGCCGCCGTCAGCCGGTTGATGCCCGATACCACGTCATCGAGCCGGTAAGCGGGCCGCGCCCGCTCCACCAGCCCGCGCTGCATGTCGACCACGATCACTGCGGTGTCCGCCATTGCCTGCCCTCGGTTGTGTCGTTCGGCCGTGGTTCGGCCGTTGTCGCTTGCTGTGTCAGATCGGCTGCGTACGCGCGTCGAGCCACGCCTTCGCATCGCCGCTCAGGTGCCGGCCGACGCGCTCGCGCACCGTCGAGTGATACGCGTTCAGCCACGCGCGTTCTTCGTCATGCAGCATCTCGATCAGCACGCAGCGCGTGTCGATCGGGCACAGCGTCAGCGTCTCGAATGCGAGGAAATCGCCGAATTCCGTCTGCCCGGCCGCGCGGTTCACGACCAGGTTCTCGATCCGGATGCCCCACTGGCCGGGACGGTACACGCCCGGCTCGATCGACGTGATCATGCCCTCTTCCATCGCCGTATACGGCTCGGCCGGCGCGTAGTGCGAGATCACCTGCGGGCCTTCGTGCACGTTCAGGAAGTAGCCGACGCCATGCCCCGTGCCGTGGCCGTAGTCGAGCCCGGCCGCCCACATCGGCGCGCGCGCGATCGCGTCGAGCATCGGCGAGCGGATGCCGCGCGGGAAGCGGGCGCGCGACAGCGCCATCATCGACTTCAGCACGATCGTGAAATCGCGCCGCTGCAGGTCGCTGACGGTGCCGACCGGCACGACGCGCGTGATGTCGGTCGTGCCGGTCACGTACTGGCCGCCCGAATCGATCAGCAGCAGGCCGTCGCCGGCGATCGTCGCGTGCGACGCCTGCGTCGCGTGATAGTGCGGCATCGCGCCGTTTGCGTTGAAACCCGCGATCGTCGCGAAGCTCGCCGACACATAGCCGGGGCGCCGCGCACGCGCGGCCGTGAGTTTTTCCTCGATCGTCAGCTCGGTGATCGTCTCGCGGTTCACGGCCTGCTCGAACCACGTGAAGAATTCCGCGAGTGCTGCGCCGTCGTGTTCCATCGTCACGCGCACGTGCTCGATCTCGGCGGACGTCTTGCGCGACTTCGCGAACGTCGACGGATTCACGGCCTCGACGAGCTTCACGCCGGCCGGCACGGCCTCGAGCGTGCCGAACGTCACGCGGCGCGGGTCGATCAGCAGCGTCGCGCCGTCAGGCAGCGACGCAAGCGCGGCGCGCGCGGCGTCGTAGGCGCGAACGTCGACACCGTCCTTCGCGAGCGATGCGGCCAGCGCCGGCGACACCTTGCCGTCGGCGACGAACAGCGTCGCGCGATCGGCGCCGATCATTGCGTGCGCAACGAATACGGGATTGAAGTTGACGTCGGCGCCGCGCAGGTTGAACAGCCATGCGAGGTCGTCGAGCGTCGAGACGAAATGCCATTGCGCACCCTGCGCGCGCATTGCGCGGCGCACTTCGGCCAGCTTGCTCGCGCGTGTCGTGTCGGCCTGCGGCGCCGCGTGCTCGAACACCGCGTCGCCGGGCAGCCCCGGCCGCTCGGGCCAGATCGCGTCGAGCAGGTCGAGATCGGTGCGCAGCGCGATGCCGCGCGCATTCAGCGCGCCCGTCAGCCCGCGCGCGGCCGCGACGCCGAGCACGGCGCCGTCGACGCCGACCGTCGCACCCGCCGCCACGTTCTGCGCGAGCCAGTCGACGTGCGGCGCGCTCTGCTGCCCGCCCGTCATCTTCATCAGTTGCACGCCCGTGCCGGCCAGTTCGGCATCGGCCTGCACCCAGTAGCGGCTGTCGACCCACAACCCCGCGAAATCCGCGGTCACGACCAGCGTGCCGACCGAGCCGGTGAAGCCGGACAGCCAGCGGCGGGCCTGCCAGCGCTCCGGCAGGTACTCTGACAGGTGGGGATCGGCGGACGGCACGAGATAGGCGGCCAGGTCCTCGCGGGCCATGGCGCCGCGCAGCAGCGCGAGGCGGGCCGGCACCGGCGAGACTTCGGGAAGACGGGCATTCATGATTTCACCTGAGAACATTCAGCGACGGGCCGACAGTGCAACCGTCACGGCTACGACGAGGAACGCGACACCGGTGCAGACCGGCCATTCGAGCGTCTCGCCATCGTAAAACAATCCAGAGAGATTGCCGGCCATGCGGGCCGCACCCGCGCCGACGACGCCGGCGAGCACCGCGATCCACCACGCCGGCCGACCCGTGCGCCGCATCGGATGCAGCCATCGGCCGAACAGCCCGACGGCCGCTCCCAGGACAAGCATTCCAAACCAGTTCATTCGACGCCTTCTATAAATTCAGATTCGTCCCATAGGCGTGAACGTTGCCAGCGGCTAGCATCGATTCATCCATCGAACCCGAGACCAGCCGGGTGCCGCCAACATTCGAGTGTAGGGGCCGACTCGGCGTTATGGCAAGCGTGCGCCGGCTGCCGTATTGAAGAAATTCTCATGCGAATCGCTCTGATCGATCCGGACGCGCGCCACGCCGCGCTCCTGAACCGCCTGCTCTTCGCAGGCGGTCACGTGTGCCACGCGTTTCCGTCCAGTGCGGCGTTCTTCGAGTGGCTCGCCACCGGCACCTGCGACATGCTGATCACCGGCCAGTGGGCCGGCGACCAGCCGGCCGAGGAAGTCATTCCGCGCGCGCAGGCCATCCTGCCCGGGCTGCCCGCCATCGTCGTGATGCTGTTGCCGCGCGAAAGCCAAATCGTGTCGTGCCTGCACGCGGGCGCCGACGATTGCCTCGTGCGCCCCGTGAGCGGGCCCGAGATGCTCGCGCGCGTCAACGCGCTGAGCCGGCGCGCCGGCGTGCGCCGGGCGCCCACCCGCTCGCGCGAAATGTATGGCGACTACGCTTTCGACGCCACGCACTGCCTCGTTCGCTTTGGCGACGCAATCGTTTCACTCACGCCGAAGGAGTTTCGTTTCGCGCAGTTGCTGTTCACGAACCTGTCACGGCCGGTGTCGCGCGCCCATATCCTCGAAACAGTGTGGGCGCGCCGCCGCGACATGAAGTCGCGCACGCTCGATACCCACGCGTCCCGGCTGCGCAGCAAGCTGCAACTGCTTCCGGAGCGCGGCTACCGGCTGCTGCCGCTCTACGGCTATGGCTATCAACTTGACCGCGTGCCGATCGAGCCCCCAAATTCCCGGCCCCGGCACGCCGATGCCCGGTATGCGGCGGGTGAGGAAATCGCTGAAACGCTATAATATGGGGCTAAACGATAGCCCTCGATATGCAACTCCTCACGATCGGAATCAATCACCACACTGCGCCTGTCGCCCTGCGCGAACGCGTGGCGTTTCCGCTCGAGCAGATCAAGCCGGCTCTCGTCACGTTCAAGAACGTGTTTCTCGGCCCCCAGGCGCCCAATACGCCCGAAGCAGCGATCCTCTCCACCTGCAACCGCACCGAACTGTATTGCGCGACAGACGATCGCGCGGCACGCGAAGGCGCGGTCCGCTGGCTGTCGGAGTATCACCGGATTCCGGTCGACGAGCTCGCGCCGCACGTCTATGCGCTGCCGCAGTCGGAAGCGGTCCGGCACGCATTTCGCGTCGCATCCGGCCTCGATTCGATGGTGCTCGGCGAAACCCAGATTCTGGGCCAGATGAAGGACGCCGTCCGCACCGCGACGGAAGCCGGCGCGCTCGGCACCTATCTAAACCAGCTGTTCCAGCGCACGTTCGCGGTGGCGAAGGAAGTGCGCGGCACGACTGAAATCGGCACGCAGTCGGTGTCGATGGCCGCCGCCGCCGTGCGCCTCGCGCAACGGATCTTCGAAAAGGTGTCCGATCAGCGCGTGCTGTTCATCGGCGCCGGCGAGATGATCGAGCTGTGCGCGACGCACTTCGCCGCGCAAGGCCCGCGCGAACTCGTGGTTGCGAACCGCACGGCCGAACGCGGCCAGCGGCTCGCCGAGCGCTTCAACGGCCGTGCGATACCGCTCGCGGATCTGCCTGCCCGCATGCACGAATTCGACATCATCGTGTCGTGCACGGCGTCGACGCTGCCGATCATCGGCCTCGGCGCAGTCGAGCGCGCAGTGAAGGCGCGCCGCCACCGCCCGATCTTCATGGTCGACCTCGCGGTGCCGCGCGACATCGAGCCCGAGGTCGGCAAGCTGAAGGACGTGTTCCTCTACACCGTCGACGATCTCGGCGCGATCGTGCGCGAAGGCAACGCGTCGCGCCAGGCTGCCGTCGCGCAGGCCGAAGCGATCATCGAGACGCGCGTGCAGAATTTCATGCAATGGCTCGACACGCGCAGCGTCGTGCCGGTGATCCGTCACATGCATACGCAGGCCGACGCACTGCGCCGTGCCGAAGTCGACAAGGCGCAGAAGTTGCTCGCACGCGGCGACGATCCGGCCGCCGTGCTCGAAGCGCTGTCGCAAGCGCTGACCAACAAGCTGATCCACGGCCCGACGAGCGCGCTCAACCGCGTGAACGGCGCCGATCGCGATTCGCTGATCGACCTGATGCGCGGCTTCTACCAGCACGCACCGCGCTCGAACGACCAGTCCGGCCACTAGCGACGGCCGATCGCCCTGCCGCCGGCCGCGCGCCGGCCTATCCTTTCCGAATACCCCTTGCCCGGGAGCGCCGCTCCACACCATGAAGACGAGCATGCAACGCAAGCTCGACCAGCTGTCCACACGGCTGGCCGAACTGAACGACCTGCTGAGCCGCGAAAACGTCACGGCCGACCTCGACCAGTACCGCAAGCTGACGCGCGAACATGCTGAACTCGGCCCGGTGGTCGAACAGTATGCACTGTGGCGCCAGTCGCGCAGCGACGAGACGGCCGCGCAGGAGCTGCTCGGCGATCCGTCGATGCGCGACTTCGCGGAAGACGAAATCCGCCACGCGCGCGAGCGCATGACCCGCCTCGAAACCGAGCTGCAGAAGATGCTGCTGCCGAAGGATCCCAACGACGACCGCAACATCTTCCTCGAAATCCGTGCGGGCACGGGCGGCGACGAATCGGCGCTGTTCGCGGGCGACCTGCTGCGCATGTACCTGCGCTTCGCGGAGCGCCAGCGCTGGCAGGTCGAAATGATGTCGGAGAGCGCGTCGGATCTCGGCGGCTACAAGGAAGTGATCGTACGGATCGCGGGCCAGGGCGCGTATTCGCGCCTGAAGTTCGAATCGGGCGGCCATCGCGTGCAGCGCGTGCCCGCCACCGAGACGCAGGGGCGCATCCATACGTCCGCGTGCACGGTCGCGGTCATGCCGGAAGCCGACGAAATCGGCGAGGTCGAGATCAATCCGGCCGACCTGCGGATCGACACGTTCCGCGCGTCCGGCGCGGGCGGCCAGCACATCAACAAGACCGATTCGGCGGTGCGCGTCACGCACCTCCCGACCGGGATCGTCGTGGAGTGCCAGGACGACCGTTCGCAGCACAAGAACAAGGATCGCGCGCTGAAGGTGCTCGCCGCGCGCATCAAGGACAAGCAGTATCACGAGCAGCACGCGAAGGAAGCCGCAACGCGCAAGAGCCTGATCGGCTCCGGTGACCGCTCGGAACGGATCCGCACGTACAACTTCCCGCAGGGCCGGATGACCGACCACCGGATCAACCTGACGCTGTACCGGCTTGAGGCGCTCATGGACGGCGACCTCGACGAACTGATCAGCGCACTGGTCAGCGAACACCAGGCCGAACTGCTCGCGTCGCTCGGCGATGCCGACTGAGGCCGCGATGCCCGACACCACCGCCCGCGAACTGCTGCGCGCATCGCCGCTCGATGCGGTCGATGCGCGCGTGCTGCTCGCGCACGCGCTCGGCTGGACGCGCACGCAACTGATCACGCGCGGCGACGCGCCGCTCGACTCGGCCGCGGTCGAACGCTACCGCGCGCTCGAGGCACGCCGCCTGGCCGGCGAGCCCGTCGCGCAGCTCGTCGGGATGCGCGAATTCTTCGGCCGGCCGTTCGACGTGACGCCCGACGTGCTGATCCCGCGCCCTGAAACCGAACTGCTCGTCGAAGCCGCACTCGATGCGATCGACGGGCTGCCGCATCCGGCCGTGCTCGACCTCGGCACGGGCAGCGGCGCGATCGCCGTATCGATCGCCGCCGAGCGTCCCGATGCGCGCGTGTGGGCGCTCGACCGTTCGCCGGCTGCACTCGCGGTCGCGCAACGCAACGCCGGCAAGCTGCTCGACGCGCACCGTCCCGGCGGCCCGCTGCACTGGGTGGAGAGCGACTGGTACGCGGCGCTCGATCCGGCGCTCGCATTCGACGCGATCGTCAGCAACCCGCCGTACATCGCGCAGCACGATCCGCACCTCGAGCAAGGCGACCTGCGTTTCGAGCCGCGCGGCGCACTCACCGACGATGCCGACGGTCTCAGCGCAATCCGCACGATCGTCGCCGGCGCCGGCCCCCACCTGAAACCGGGCGGCACGCTCTGGATCGAGCATGGCTACGACCAGGCCGAGGCCGTGCGCGCGGTGCTCGCATCGCACGGCTTCGTCGCAGTCGAATCGCTCGCCGATCTGGCCGCCATCGAACGCACGACAGGCGGCCGCCTGCCGGGCTGATGCCCGGCCCGCCCGGTTGAAATCCGCTATCATTTCGATCTACCGCCCCGCTAAAGCAAGGTCAGTCATGGACACCCAACAACGTATCAAGCAAATCGTCGACGAAAACCAGGTCGTGCTCTTCATGAAGGGCAACGCGCAATTCCCGATGTGCGGCTTTTCGGGCCGCGCCGTCCAGGTGCTGAAGGCCTGCGGCGTCGACCAGTTCAAGACGGTCAACGTCCTCGAAGACGACGAGATCCGCCAGGGCATCAAGGCATTCTCGAACTGGCCGACCATCCCGCAGCTCTACGTGAAGGGCGAATTCATCGGCGGCTCGGACATCATGATGGAGATGTACCAGTCGGGCGAGCTGCAGCAACTGTTCGCCGCCGCGTAATACGCGTCGCCCCGTTTCGATGGCACCTCCCAGCGCGCCGCCACGCCGGCTGATCGTCGCGATCACCGGCGCCACCGGCGCGATCTACGGCGTACGGCTGCTCGACCTGCTGCGCGCCGCCGGCGGCGTCGAAACGCACCTGCTGATTTCAAACGCCGGCTGGCTCAACATCCAGCACGAACTGAAGCTGTCGAAGGCCGATGTCGAAAGCCGTGCGGACGTCGTGCATTCGGTGCGCGACGTCGGCGCGACGATCGCATCGGGGTCGTTCGCGACCGACGGGATGGTGATCGCGCCCTGCTCGATGAAGACGCTCGCGAGCGTCGCGCACGGACTGTCCGACAACCTGATCACGCGCGCCGCCGACGTCACGTTGAAGGAACGCCGCCGCCTCGTGCTGATGGTGCGCGAAACGCCGTTCAACCTGGCGCATCTGCGCAACATGACGGCCGTCACTGAAATGGGCGGCATCGTCTTCCCGCCGCTGCCCGCGTTCTACGCGATGCCGAAGACGATCGAGGAACTCGTCGACCAGACTGTCACGCGCGTGCTCGACCTGTTCGCGCTCAGCGCACCGCTGACGACGCCGTGGGCCGGCATGCGGCACGCCCAGTAAGCGCGCCTCCACCGACCCGTTCTCCGCGCATCTTCGCCGATTTCAACGGCAAATCACTCGATTTCACGAATACAACGCCCACCTGCCGTGGAACGCACAACGTCGCCCGCATTATCAACAAACAAGCGTTAATCAAATTCGGAATCGCGGATTTATCAATACCCCGTGCGCGCCTATAGTCACAGGCAAATCCCTTTGCAGGCCACCACCATGAACCGCTTGCCTTCGCTCTACCTGTCCCACGGCGCCCCGACGCTGCCGATCGACCCGACGCTGCCGTCCGGCGCATTCACGCACCTCGCTGCCGAATTGCCACGCCCGCGCGCGGTGCTGATGCTGTCCGCGCACTGGGGCACGCAGCGCCCCGTCGCCAGCATCGCCGCACATCCGGAAACGATCCACGATTTCTACGGCTTTCCGCAGGCGCTGTACGACATCCGCTACCCGGCGCCCGGCGCGCCCGACATCGCCAAGCGCGCGGCCGGGCTACTGAATGCGGCCGGCATCGAGACCGCGACGACCGAGCACGGCCTCGACCACGGTGCATGGGTGCCGATGCTGCTGATGTTCCCGGAAGCCGACGTGCCGGTGGCGCAGTTGTCGATCCAGCCGCGCGCGGATGCCGCCCACCACTTTGCGCTCGGCCGCGCGCTGCGACCGCTGCGCGACGAAGGCGTGATGGTGATCGGCTCGGGCCAGATCACGCACAACCTGCGCGCCGCCGATTTCGGTGCGGCCCCCGAGGATGCGGACCCGCGCGTCACGGAATTCACCGACTGGTTCGAGGCGAAACTGGCCGCGCGCGATGTCGACGCGCTGCTCGACTACCGCCGGCAGGCGCCGCATGCAGCGTTGATGCATCCGACCGACGAGCATCTGCTGCCGGTGTTCACGGCGCTCGGCGCGGCGGACGACGACTACCAACTCGGCATCCAGTCGCTCGGCACTTACCAGCGCGTGCTCGCGATGACGAACTACGTGTTCGCCAGCACGGCCGCCTGAGGCCTGAGCGTCGCACGGTAAGCGCCGACCGCCCAACAAAAAGCCCGCCCGAGCATCGCTCGGGCGGGCTTTTTTCCGCTGCTGGCTGCCGCCGCCGAATCCGGCGGCAGGTTCACGCGTCAGGCACCGATCCCTTCGAGGATCTCGTCTTCCGATTCACGCTCGTCGAGATACTTGGTCCGGTAGCCGGTATTCACGCCCCAGAAGTAGAACACCAGCGAAATGGCCGCGACGATCAGCATGTCCCAGCCGTACGGCAGCACGCCGTGGCCGCCGAACTCCTTGCTGCCGATCAGCGACAGCACGGCCATCGTCGGCAGGTACGCGACCAGCCACCATGCAGCCTTCAGGTCGTCACCCCAGCCGGTCCAGCCCGACTTCGCCTGGAAGTAGAAGTACACCGGCAGCGCGACGATCATCAGCAGGATGATCTCGCCCGTCAGCGGCCACTTCGCCCAGTACAGGATCAGCGACGCGCAGACGAATGCGAACGGGGCGATCAGCTTCATCAGCGGAATCGACAACGGACGCTCGATGTCGGTCGCCGCACGACGCAGCGCCATCAGGCTGATCGGGCCGGTCAGGTACGAAATCACCGTCGCCACCGAAATCACCGCCGCGAGCGAGCTCCAGCCGCGGAAGAAGAACAGGAAGATGAACGAGACCAGCAGGTTGAACCACATCGCCTGGCGCGGCACGCCGTAGAGCGGGTGCACGTTGCCGAACATCTTCGGCATCGTGTTGTTGCGCTCCATCGCATAGATCATGCGGGTGGTCGTTGCCATGTACGTCGTACCGGTGCCGCTCGGGCTGACGAATGCGTCGACGTACAGCAGGATCGCGAGCCAGTTCAGGTTCAGCGCGATCGCCAGTTCGGCGAACGGCGACTTGAAGTTGAAGTGCGACCAGCCCTGCGCGACGTCGGCCGGATTCACCGAGCCGATGTACGCCACCTGCAGCAGCACGTAGATCACGAGCGCGATCAGGATCGACGTGATCACCGCGAACGGCACGCTGCGCGACGGGTTGCGCGCTTCGCCCGCAAGGTTCACCGGGCTCTGGAAGCCGTTGAACGCGAACACGATACCGCTCGTCGCGACCGCGGTCAGCACGGCCGACCAGCCGTACGGGGCAAAGCTTGCATTCGATGCGGTGCCGAGGTTTTCCGGATGGTAGCTCGTCAGCATCAGGCCGAGGATCGTGAGGCCGGGGATCAGGAACTTGAAGATCGTGATGGTGGTGTTTGCACGGGCAAACGCCTTCACGCCCCAGTAGTTCAGCATGAAGTAGATGACGACCAGCACGGCCGACAGCAGCAGGCCGGGCGTTGTCAGCTCTCCGTTCACGAACAGCGCATGCGCCCATGGATACGGCCACGTGCTCATGTACTGGATCGACGCTTCAGCCTCGATCGGGATCACGGATACGATCGCGATCCAGTTTGCCCACGCGCTGATAAAACCGACCAGCGAACCGTGCGAATAGCGCGCGTAGCGCACCATGCCGCCCGATTCGGGGAACATTGCACCCAGCTCCGCATACGTCAGTGCAATGGCGAGAATCACGACAGCGCCAATGATCCATGCGCAGATCGCCGCCGGACCGGCAATCTTTGCGGCCTTCCAGGCGCCGAACAGCCAGCCCGAGCCGATAATCGAACCCAGCCCTGTCAGCATCAATGCAAACGGGCCGATGTTCCGTTGAATAGAACTCTTCACATCCTCTCCTGTGTCTCAAAAAGCATGGTCGGCTCGCGGTCCGGGATCGGCTCGGACAGCAACGCGCACGCAATTTTGGGGGGGCGGGCCACCCGATCAGGGCAACCCGGCCGCGCGGCGCGTAGTTTAACGGTTGCACCTGAAACGTGGCGCCAAAATCGTTCGCCCCCTACAAAAAATTCGCGCCGCTTGCAAGCTTTGTAAACCTGATATCCGCAATAACCCTGAGTCCATGGAAATACGGTTGACCACGCGATTGATAAGCCGTATAAAGAACTTCGCAGGATTTCAAGTGGCGAGTGAATTGGTTCTTTCGTAGTTCGCCCATCAACGGTACTCCGGTTGGTCCTATTACCCCTTCCTTGATTTTCCGCACCCCATGGGCTTCGGCCCCGTTTTATCTTTTTAGGAACAAGTAACATGGCAACCGGTACCGTCAAGTGGTTCAATGACGCAAAGGGCTTCGGCTTCATCACCCCGGAAGGCGGCGGCGACGATCTGTTCGCGCACTTCTCGGAAATCCGCGTCGAAGGCTTCAAGACGCTGCAAGAAAACCAGAAGGTTGAATTCGAAGTGAAGACGGGCCCGAAGGGTCTGCAAGCTGCGAACATCCGTCCGGTCTAAGCTTGGCGCGATAATTCGTGAAAAAAAGCCCCGCTTCGGCGGGGCTTTTTGTTTTTCGGCGCCGGGGCGCCCGACATGGCGGCCACTCAGCCGCCCGCATTCAACCGAACAATCGCTGCGCGTGAATGCCGAGGCCCGTCGCGACACTCGCGAGGCGGTCGCCGAACACCGGTTGCGCATCCGGGAACGCCCCCGCAAGCGCGCCCGACAGGAACGCGAGCCCCGTCGAGCCACCGGTGAAATACAGCGCGCCGACATCGCGCGGCGCAACGCCCGCAAGCCGCACCGTCTCGCGCGCGGCGTCGACGATGCGCGCGGTGTCGTCGCGGCTCGCATCGACGAGCCGGTCGGCATCGAATGCGATCTGCAGATCCTCCTCCACGTCGTTCAGGTCGATCATCGTCTCCCCGCCCGCCGCGACGCCGATCTTCGCTTCTTCCGCACGCGCCATCAGCGCATGCCCGAGCCGCTGCTCGACCACGCTCGTGAGCCGGTCGTACTGCCGCATGTCCAGGTACAGGTGCTTCATCAGCTTCAACTCGCCGAGCCGCTTCGGCGTGTAGACGGTGTTGATCAGGTGCCAGGTCGCGAGATCGAAGTAGATCTTGTTCGGCAACTCGCGCCCTTCAGGGTCGAGCGAACGGTAGCCGAATGCGGGCAGGATCGCCGCCAGTTCGACACGCCGGTCGTAGTCGGTGCCCGCGACGTGCACGCCGTGGTGGGCCAGCACGTCATCCTTGCGCTCGAGCCGCGCCATCCGCTCGGGCCCGACACGCACCAGCGAGAAGTCGGACGTGCCGCCGCCGATGTCGGCGACGAGCACGAGGCGCTCCGCCTGCTGGCGCGACTCGTAGTCGAACGCGGCCGCGATCGGTTCGTACTGGAATTGCACGTCCATGAAGCCGACCGATCGCGCAGCCGCCTCAAGCTGGTCCTGGGCGAGGCGGTCGGCACGCGGATCGTCGTCGACGAAGAACACCGGCCGGCCAAGCACCGCACGGCCGATCGGCGCACCCGCGCGGGCTTCGGCCTTGCGCTTCAGGTGCGTCAGGAAGCGCGCGATGATTTCGGTGTACGCGATCGCGCTGCCGTCGCCGAGATCGGTCGTCGTTTCCGCGAGCGGCGAGCCGAGGATGCTCTTCATCGAGCGCATCAGCCGGCCGTCGAAACCGTCGATGTAGGAGGCCAGGGCCGCACGGCCGTATTCGATCGTCTCTTCGTCGTTGTTGAAGAAGATCGCGGTGGGCAGCGTCAGGTGGTCGCCCTCGACGGGCGCGAGGCGCATGCCGTCGCCGTCGGGCAGCGCCACGGCGGAATTGGACGTGCCGAAATCGATCGCGCAGTAAGTCATGGGAAGGTGCCGCAGCAGGGCCGGCGCGAAAACGGAAAGGACGGGCTTTTTAACATGAAGCCCGCGGGATCACAACCGGGGCCAGCCACCAGGGCCGCGCAACGGGCCTCGGTGGCGACGGCGCGCACCGTGGCGCGCGGGGGGAACCTGCGGGCGGGATGCGCGATGCAGCCCGTCCGTCTGGCGGGTCAGGCTGCCGCGTCGAAACCTTTCT
The DNA here is from genome assembly GCF_902833075.1 of Burkholderia sp. BCC0405. NCBI lineage: Bacteria > Pseudomonadati > Pseudomonadota > Betaproteobacteria > Burkholderiales > Burkholderiaceae > Burkholderia > Burkholderia sp. BCC0405. Next base: position 80,187 of record NZ_CADFEO010000025.1, on the reverse strand, counting down.
TCCACGCGCCCGCATAGACGACCTCGCCGATCGCATGGCGCGTGCGCGGCGCCTTCTCGCGATCGCGCAGCACCGGATCGAGCTTGTCGACGTTGCCGTAGTGACCGAGCGAGATGATCGACGGAATCGCGACGTCGGCCGGAATCGCGAACGCGTCGCGAAACGCCTTCGCGTCGAAGCCGCTCATCTGGTGGGCGGCCAGGCCCAGCGCGTGCGCCTGCAGCACCAGCGACATCGCGGCGGCGCCCGCGTCGTACAGCGCGGTGGGAGCCGGCTCACCCTTCGGCGTGAGCGTGTGCGCGGTCACCGCGATCAGCACGGGCGCGGGGGCATTCCAGCCCTGGTTGAACGGCACCAGCGTCGCGAACGCGCGTTTGAATGCGTCGTCGTCCTGCGTGCGGTCGAATACGATGAAGCGCCACGGCTGCGCGTTGTAGGCCGACGGCGCCCAGCGGGCGGCTTCGAGCACCGCGTGCAGGTCACCGGCGCTGACGGGTTCATCCGAATACGCGCGCGGGCTCCAGCGGCCCGCGATCAGGTCGTGAATCGAAACAGTAGTGGGAGCAGGTTTGACGGACATGCGGTTCCTCGCTGACATCGATGAAGGGGCGCGAACGCCTTGCGAACCGCAAGCATACCCGCTTGAGCCGATGCTCGCCCGATCCCCCCGCGCTATGCAAATCTCCGTGCGTGCATTGCCCGGCCATCCGCCGCGCGGCCGGCCGGGCCATCGAATCGCCGCGCTCAGGCCGCCTGCGCGGCTGCGCGCGACGGGCCGCGGTTGATCCGCAGCACGATCAGCGCACCGATGATGCACAGCCCGCCCGAGATCATGGACGCGACCGTGTAAGTTCCAAGGCTGGCGCGCAACAGCCCGGCGCCGAGCGCCGCGAACGCCGCGCCGAGCTGGTGGCCCGCGACGATCCAGCCGAACACGACCGGCGCCGCGGCCTTGCCGAACACGTCGGTCGCGAGCCGCACGGTCGGCGGCACGGTCGCGATCCAGTCGAGCCCGTAGAACATCGCGAACAGCGGCAACCCGAAGAAATCGATCCCGAACGCGTGCGGCAGGTAGATCAGCGACAGCCCGCGCAGGCCGTAGTACCAGAACAGCAGCACGCGATTGTCGTAGCGGTCGGACAGCCAGCCCGACAGCGTCGTGCCGAACAGGTCGAACACGCCCATCGCCGCGAGCAGCGACGCGCCCTGCACTTCGGTCATCCCGTAGTCGCTGCACATCGCGATCAGGTGCGTGCCGACATAGCCGTTGGTGCTTGCGCCGCAGATAAAGAAGCTGAAGAACAGCAGCCAGAAATCGCGCGAACGGCTCGCGGTCAGCAGCGTACGGAACGCGACCGTGAGCGGGTTCTCCTTCGCCGCTTCGGGCGCGGGCGGCGCATCGGCCGGCTCGCCGTACGGACGCAACTGTACGTCGGCCGGCCGTTCGGGCAGCAGGAACGCCACCAGCGGAATCACGATCGCGGCCGCGACCGCGACGACCAGCACGACCGGCCGCCAGCCATGGTGTTGCGCGATCGCCGCGAGCATCGGCAGGAACACGAGCTGGCCGGTGGCTGTGCTCGCGGTCAGGACGCCCATCACGAGGCCGCGCCGCGCATGGAACCAGCGCGTGACGAAGGTCGCGGACAGCGTCAGCGCAACGACGCCGGTCGAGCAGCCGACCATCAAGCCCCAGATCATCACCATCTGCCAGCTCTGCGTCATCATCGACGACAGTGCGACGCCCGCGCTCATCGTTACGAGCGCGGTGAGAATGGTCGGGCGCAGCCCGAAGCGCTGCATCGCGGCAGCCGCGAACGGGCCCGTCAGTCCGTACAGCGCGATATTCACCGAGATCGCCAGCGAAATCGCCGCGCGGCTCCAGCCGAGCTCGCGTTCGAGCGGCACCATCAGCACGCTCGGCGTCGCGCGCGTGCCGGCCGCGGCCAGCAGGATCAGGAATACCACCGCCGCCGCAAGCCATCCGTAGTGGAAGCGCCCGCCGATTCGTGTCACCGCCCAGTTCATCTTCGCGTTCTCCAGTTGGCGGCTCCCGTGCCTCCGCACCCGCGCCGCCGTCCTGCCAGGCCACCTCCGCCGCACGCTGCATCGGCTGACCCGGGCCGACGCTTGGCATTTGTCTGTCGATCCGATCGGCTTTGTTACCGATCGGTCACAAGTGTGTTGCGATCGTAGTGACCAATCGGTAACATGTCAAGCAATTCAATATGCAGTCGAGGGTCGTCATGTCGGGCATCGAGATCGCCAAACCGCTGGCGCGCCGCACGCGCCGGCCGATCGACGGCGCCACCGCGCAGGAGCACCTGCTACGCGCCGCCGAGGAGCTGTTTTACAAGGAAGGCGTTCGGACGGTGGGCGTCGAGGCGGTCGTGGAGCGTGCGGGCGTCAACAAGATGAGCCTGTACCGCCAGTTCTCGTCGAAGGACGAGCTGATCCTCGCGTACCTGGAGCGGATGGATGCGTGCTTCTTCGACCGCTTCAATACGAGCGTCGCGAAGCACCCGGGCCAGCCGAAAGCGCAGCTGATCCAGTATTTCGTCGATCTCGCCGAGCGCGCGACGCAGAAGGATTACCGCGGCTGCCCGTTCGTCAACGTCGCGGCCGAATTCCCGGATGCGTCGCACCCGGCCCGCGAGCGCGTCGCGCGGAACAAGGAACAGCTGATGAAGCGGCTCGTCGCACTGAGCGAAGACGCCGGTGCGCGGCAGCCGCAAGTGCTCGCCGGCTCGCTCGCGCTGGTCATCGAAGGCATCTACGCGGCAAGCCAGACCTACCGGCACGGTGAAACGCCGATCGGCGTCGCTCCCGCGCTCGTCACGCAGTTGATCGAAGCCGCCTGCGCGTGACGGCGCGCCCGCTACAATGCGGCCCTCGCCGCCCTTCCGCCCGACTGGTTTCACGATGACCGACACCCGCCCCGAATCGCACGACGACATCCTCGCCGCCACGCGGCACTGGCTCGCGCGCGCGGTGATCGGGCTCAATCTGTGCCCGTTCGCGAAAAGCGTCTATGTCAAGGAACAGGTGCGCTACGCGATCAGCGACGCGACGACGCTGGAAGACGCGCTCGCCGAACTCGAAACGGAGCTGCGCGCGCTCGACGCGGCGGACCCGCAGCAGGTCGACACGACGCTCGTGATCTTCCCGCATGCATTCGCCGATTTCGTCGACTACAACGACGCGCTGTTCTTTGCCGACCGGCTGGTGCGGCAACTGCGGCTCGACGGCGTGCTGCAGATCGCGAGCTTCCATCCGGACTACCGGTTCGAAGGCAGCGAGCCCGACGACATCGAGAACTATACGAACCGCGCGCCGTATCCGATCCTGCACCTGCTGCGCGAGGACAGCATCGCGCGTGCGGTCGATGCGTTCCCGGACGCATCCGCGATCTACGAAAGGAATCAGGAAACGCTGCGCCGCCTCGGCCACGACGGCTGGCGCGAATGGATGCGCCGGCCGGGCGACGACGTCTGACGCGGCGGGCCCTCCCACGCGCAGGTCAGCTGGCGGCCGGTTCGACGGCGTCGCCGCCCGACGCCGCGGCTTCCGCCACGAAGAAGCGCTCATTCAGCTCGGCAAGCCCGAACATCCCGAGGATCTCGTTCAACCGCTCGCCGGGCCGCCGGCGCGGCAGGTTCTTGTACTGCGCGATGATCAGCTCGTTCTTCATCGAATGCTCCCAGCCGACCAGTTCGGTCACGCTGACCTGGTAGCCGTGCGCTTCGAGCTGCAGGCAGCGCAGCACATTGGTGATCTGGCTGCCGAATTCGCGCGTATGCAGCGGATGCCGCCACACTTCCGTCAGCGCGTTCGCGAGCGACTTGCCCTTGTTCTTGCGCAGTACGCCCGCAACCTCTGCCTGGCAGCACGGCACGAGCACGATGTGCTGTGCGCGCTTCGCGAGCGCGAAGCGGATCGCGTCGTCGGTCGCCGTGTCGCACGCGTGCAGCGCGGTGACGACGTCGACCGTTTCAGGCAATTTCGGCGACGCGATCGAATCGGCAACCGACAGGTTCAGGAACGACATGCCGCCGAACCCGAGCCGCGCGGCAAGCTCGGCCGAGCGCGTGACCAGCTCCTCGCGGGTCTCGATCCCGTACACGTGCGACGCGAACGCCGGCGTGCCGTGCCCCGGCTGCTGCTTGAAGAACAGGTCGTACAGGATGAAGCCGAGATACGACTTGCCGGCGCCGTGATCGACGAGCGTCACGCTGCCGCGCTCGGCCTGCACGCCGGCGAGCAGCGGCTCGATGAACTGGAACAGGTGATAGACCTGCTTCAGCTTGCGGCGGCTGTCCTGGTTCAGCTTCCCGTCGCGGGTGAGGATGTGCAGTTCCTTCAGCAGCTCGACGGACTGCTCCGGGCGGATTTCGTGGGTCTTGTTCGACATCGTGAAGCGGCGCCGGGCCACGGTCGGTCGACCACGGCCCGGCGGCGGGAATTCGTGAGGAATGGCGGTAGTTTACCGAAAATGCGCGGTCAGGCTCGTGCGCCGAGCCGCCAGAGCGACGTGACCTCGGCCTGGCGGGCCGCGTGCAGCGGATCGTCGGCATCCATCGACTTCGGGTGCGCGGGGCGGATGTCGTCGCGGCCGAGCACGACGAGGCCCGCTTCGTCGATCCATTGCAGCAGCGTGTCGCGCGGCCTCAGGCCGAGATGCTCGGCGAAATCGGACAGGATCAGCCAGCCTTCGCCGCCCGGCTCGAGGTGCGCGGCGAGCCCCGCGAGGAAACCGCGCAGCATGCGGCTGTCCGGATCGTAGACCGCATATTCGATCGGTGCGCTCGGCCGGGCCGGCACCCACGGCGGGTTGCAGACCACGAGCGGCGCGCGGCCGGCCGGAAACAGGTCCGCCTCGACGACCTCGACACGACTCGCGTGGCCCAGCCGCTCGACGTTCTCTCGCGCACAGGCGAGCGCCCGTGCGTCCTGATCGGTCGCAACGACACGCTCGACGCCGCGCGACGCAAGCACGGCCGCCAACACGCCGGTGCCCGTGCCGATGTCGAACGCGAGCGACGTCGCCGGCAGCGTCGCGCGCGCGACGAGTTCGACGTATTCACCACGCACCGGCGAGAACACGCCGTAGTGCGGGTGGATCGGCGCGCCGCCGAGCGCCGGGATCGGCACGCCCTTCTTGCGCCATTCATGCGCGCCGACGAGGCCGAGCAGTTCGCGCAACGACACGACCGACGGCACGCCGCCGGGCCCGTACGCCTCTTCGCATGCGGCGCGCACGTCGGGCGCGCGGCGCAGCGGGATCGTGTAGTCGGCGTCGAGCGGGATCAGCAGCATGCCGAGCGTGCGGGCGCGCTGCGACTGCGCGAGACGATGCAGGTTGAATGCCTCGACGCCGGCCGCGGCTTTCGCCTTCTTCGGCTTGCGCTCGACACGGCGCGCCATCGCCTGCACGAGCTGGCGCGCATTCTGGAAGTCGCCCTGCCAGACGAGCGCGGTGCCCTCGCATGCAAGGCGGTAGGCCGCGTCGGCGGTGAGGCAGTCGTCGGCGGGCACCGCGCGCTTCGGCGGTTGCACGCCGGCTTCGGAGCGCCAGCGCACGGCATGATCGGCGCCATCGGCGTCGGTCCAGTGGAAAACAGGGAAATCGGTCACGCGAACTCGGTTACGGTTGGCTTCAACGGGCGGCGCGACCGGATTGCGGGCGCCGCGCGGCTCACACCTTACCGCGCTTTGCCCGCGCGGCAAAGCGCGGGAGCCCGCCCGCGCCGCGCCGCCGCGCTCGCGCGGTTCAACCGCCCCACCCCGGCATCGCGGGCAGGCGCAGCGTGCCGGCATCGTTGAAGTGCACGGTGCCGAGCACGCCGCCCGCAAGCCGGCCGCGCAGCGCATATGGCAGCTCGCCGTTCGCGGCCGCACCGGGCAGGTTCCACGCCTGCCGCGCGGCGGCGAAGGCCGACACGGAAACCGGCACGTCGAGCACGGCCTCGCCGAAACGCGGCACGGTGCCCGAGCGATCGCTGACGCCGCTCGCGAACGGCGTGCCGTTCAGGTCGAGTGCGACCGAGATGCCGTCGTATTCGATCGGCGCGTCGTTCGGGTTCTGCACGCGCAGCTTCAGGCTGAAGCGCATCTCGAGGCCCTGCCCGACGAGCGGGTCGAGCCCGGCGACCGACACGCGCACCGGGTCGCGCGTCAGCCCCGCGCAACCGCCGAGCAGGAGCACGGCGGCAAACAGCAGCAGCACGGCGCGCAGCGGCGCGATACGGAACAGGGCTCGGGTCATGGGAAGGCCTCCTAGCGGCAATCGGTGAGCGGATCGTCGCTGCATTGTACCGAGCACGCCCGCGCACGCCGGATTTCGTAGTTTTCGCAGTCGCGCGAGATCGTTAATAGATTAAAACTACGGAAATACCACCTGAACGGAAAGCACATTAATGCTTTCCAGCATTCAATGGAGCACGACGAATTCAATAGATGCAATTTCTAAATTTTTCGTTTCCTTTACCTAAAACCATCAAGTATATTTACGCATCCTTCGAGCAAGCCGACAAACCTTGAAACCGCATGACGGTGATTTTACGGAACGGCGACACGCCTTCCTGCCATCCTGCGGCCAGGCCCGGCCAGCCCCGTAGGTCGTCTGTTCAAGGGGATGGCGCGCCCGCGCAGGGCGTGCGGTTCCGTGTCGTGCGCGCGAAATCAATTCAGTACAACACGCGCCCGGCCATTTTGAACCGGCAAGTTAACCGACATCCGGAAATCCAGAGGGGGCAGTAAACCATGATTACCTTCACGTAGTCGGCCGCCGTCTTTTCGAATAATCCGTCATTGGCATTTTCATCGCTGTTGATTAGCGGCGAGGGGATTGCTTTTGCCGGCGTTTTCGCAGCACTGAACGATTCTTTCAACAATCGAGGTTTCAGTCATGTCGATCAACATTCGCAAGATGCGTTATCTGCCGATCGTCGCCGCGCTCGCGCTCGCCGGGTGCGGCGGCGACGACGGCGGCGCGGGCTCAGCTTCCGCGCTCAGCTCCGCCGGCGCGCCGCACTCGGGCTCGTCGCCCGCCGTCACCGCGCCGCCAAGCGCATCCAACGTCGACAAGAGCGTATCGCCTGTCGAGTTGCCGGATACCGTGGTACCCGTGAACTACCGGCTCTGGTTCCGCCCGAACGACGCGCTGAACGCGTTCGACGGCCGCGCCGACGTCGAAATCAAGGTGCTGAAGCCGGTCAACAACATCGTGATCGCCGGCCACCGGATCAAGTTCACGAACGGCCGCATCACGCTGCAGCCGGGCAACATCCAGCTGATCGCGACGCCGCAGGACAAGGGGGACTTCTATCAGCTGCGCCCCGTAAGCGGCACGATCTCGCCGGGCAACTATTCGCTGCACATGGAATGGTCGGGCATCATCAACTTCAAGTCGTATGACGATCCGGTCGCGAGGACCGGCGGCAGCTGCGGTAACGATCCGTATCCGGGCTGCTCGGCCGCGGAAGGCATCTTCCGCGTCGACCTGAAGGGCACCGACGGCAAGACGAGCGGCGCGATCCTCACGCAAGGCGAAACCAACCTGTCGCGCCAGTGGTTCCCCGGCTGGGACGAGCCGGCGTTCCGCCCGACCTATGAAGTGACGGCCGAAGTGCCGCAGAGCTGGCGGGTCGTGTCGAACGCGGCCGAGAAGCCGTCGACCAACGTCGGCGGCGGCTACAAGCTCGTGCAGTTCGAGAAGACCCCGCCGATGCCGTCGTACCTGCTGTTCTTCGGCGGCGGCCTGTTCGACACCTACGAGGACGACTTCACGAGCCCGCTGCCGGGCGGCAAGGGCGGCCTGCACCTGCGCGTGTTCACGCCGCCGGGCATGAGCGACTGGGCGAAGCCGGCGATGGACCGCACCAAGCAGGCGCTCGACTTCTACTACCGCTACACGGGCATTGCCCTGCCGCTCACGAAGTTCGACACGGTGGCCGCGAACGACGCGTTCAAGGAGCAGAAGGACCTGAACTTCGGCGGGATGGAGAACTGGGGGTCGATCCTCGAGTTCGCCGACGACATCCTGCCGCAGCCGGGCCAGCCGATGTCGCACTATGGCAACGAGGTGCTGACGCACGAAGTCGCGCACCAGTGGTTCGGCGATCTCGTCACGACCGACTGGTGGGACAACGTGTGGCTCAACGAGTCGTTCGCGACGTTCTTCGAGACGAAGACGACGATCCAGTTCTTCCCCGACGAGTTCAGCTGGCTCGACCAGGTGAAGAACAAGTACCGCGTGATCAATCGTGACATCGGCCCCAACGCGTTCCCGGTCGCGCCGAACTTCAACGGCTGGGCGTCGAACGACTTCGTGCTGAGCGCCAGCGCGTTCACGTACGACAAGGGCGGCCACGTGCTGAAGACGCTCGAGAACTATCTTGGCGAACAGACATTGCGCCGCGGGCTGCAGCAGTACCTGGTCGACTACTCGTTCGGCAACGGTACGCCGAAGCGCCTGTGGGATGCGCTGTCGAAGGAAAGCGGCCAGGCGATCGGCGCGATCGGCGACAGCTACGTCCGCCAGACCGGCGTGCCGCTGATCTCGCTCGACACGCAGTGCGACCTGACGAAGAACCAGACCGTCGTCACGCTGAAGCAGCAGCCGTTCCCGAACAAGAACGCGTATCCGGGCCTGCAGTGGACGGTGCCGATCACGCTCGCGTACGGCCAGGGTCTCGCGAAACGCACGACGCTCGCGCTGAAGGATACGCAGACGCAAACGCGGATCGACGGCTGCTCGGGCGTGGTCGCCGACCCGAGCGGGCTCGACTACTACGTCGTGAACTACAGCGACGCGGCCTGGAGCGGGCTGCTCACGCAGGTCAACGGCTCGACCGATCCGGTCCTGCTCGCGAACCTGAAGAGCGAAGCCGCGCTGCTCGTCGCGAACAACCTCGCGCCCGCGTCGCGCTCGACGTCGATCGGCTCGGTCGCTTCGCCGGCCGCGATGAAGCTGCGCCAGACGCCGACCTTCGGCGGCATCGAGCCGGTGACGAAGGAACGCCCGGCCCTGCAATACCAGGGCATCTTCAAGCCGCGCAAGGTAGTGACGCAGTAACGGTGCGCATCCGGCCGGCGCCGCGCAGCCTGCGGCTGCCGGCCGGCGTACCGGCTTCTCCGACCTTCGACGGGCCTCGCATGCGAGGCCCTTTTTCATGCCCGGCGCGTTGATGTCCGGCATTCGGCCGGCCGGCCGCGCGGCGTGCCGCCCGCCGTCGCCGTCATGCCCACGCGGCATCCCACGCCGGCTGCGCGAACCAGGTTGCGAGGAACGCGACGAGCCGCGACGCGCGTGCGGTGCCGCGCGCGGGCTGGCGCAACACGTGGATCGTCGCCTGCTCGGGCGCCGCCGCGAACTGCGGCAGCACCGCGCGCAAGCGTCCGTCGCGCAACGCGTCTGCCGTGAGCCAGGTCGGCAGGTGCGCAAGACCGAGCCCGTCGATCGCGGCTTCGAGCAACGCCTCCGAATGATTGCTGCGAAACCGCGGCTGCGCCGGCACGTGGCGGCGCTCGCCGAAGCGCCACGCGCCCGGCGGCGGCGCACCGTGCCATGCCAGGCAGTCGTGGCCGGCGAGCGCGTCGGGCGACTCGGGCTCTCCGCGCCGCGCGAGATACGCCGGGCTCGCGCACAGCACGCGCCGCTGCGGCGCCAGCACGGTCGCGACGAAGCGCGTGTCCTCGAGCGGGCCGATGCGCACCGCGAGATCGACGTCGGAGCCAAGCCGCGCGCCCTGCAGGTCGACCATGGAGTCGGTCAGCACCAGGTCGACCTGCAGCGCCGGATGACGCTGCATGAACGCAGCCAGCGCGGCCATCAGGTGGCGGCGGCCGAACGGCGCCGGGCAGTCGACGCGCAGCAGCCCGCTCGGCTCGTCATGCTGGCTGTGCAGGTCTTCCTGCAGGCCGCGCAGCTCGGCCAGCATCCGCGTCGCGCGCCCGTACAGCAGCTGTCCGGCCTCGGTCGGCCGCAGCGCATGCGTGGTGCGATGCAGGAGGCGGATGCCGAGCTGCGTCTCGAGCCGGTCGATGCGCCGCGTGACTGACGACGCGGCGACGCCCAGCCGGCGTGCGGCCGCCGAGAAGCTCTGCTGGTCGACCACGTCGACGAACAGCGCCAGATGCGGGGAAAGAAAGTCGTCCATTCAGTGCCTTCCGATTTGGCTATGCGTCTATCGCAAAACAATCATCCGCCTTTGCACGTTTCCGCGTCAAACCGGGACGACTAGACTGCCTTCATCCTTTTCAACCGCTGCACGCCCCGCCCCGCCGGGCCGCGCGACAGCCATCCGCCACGGAGATCATCATGCGCAGCATCCGCTTCGACGCCCCCGCCGCCGACATCGAGTCGCTCGACGCGCGGGTCAGGGAAATCGACACGCCCGTCCCGGCCGACGGCCAGATGCTGATCGAGGTGCGCGCGGCCGGCGTGAACCCGAGCGACGTGAAGGCCGCGCTCGGCCGCATGCCGCACGCGGTGTGGCCGCGCACGCCCGGGCGCGACTGGGCCGGCATCGTGCGCAGCGGCCCGGACGGCTGGATCGGCGCGCCGGTGTGGGGCTCGGGTGGCGATCTCGGCGTGCATCGCGACGGCTCGCACGCGGAGTGGCTCGTGCTCGACGCGGCGCTGGTGCGCCGCAAGCCCGCCGTGCTGACGCTCGACGAAGCGGCCGGCGTCGGCGTGCCGTTCGTCACCGCATACGAGGGCTTGCGCCGCGCCGGCATGCCGACGGCCGGCGACGTCGTGCTCGTGTTCGGCGCGAACGGGAAGGTCGGCCAGGCCGCGATCCAGCTCGCGACCGCGCACGGCGCGACCGTGATCGGCGTCGAGCGCAGCGCCGGCGGTTATCGCGGCCACGCATCGGGCGACGTGCGCATGATCGATGCGTCGAAGGAATCGGTGGCCGACGCAGTGCGCGCGGCAACCGGCGGCCACGGCGCGGACATCGTCTACAACACGGTCGGCAGCCCGTACTTCGAAGCGGCGAACGCGTCGATGGCGATCGGTGCGCGGCAGATCTTCATCTCGACGATCGACCGCAGCGTGCCGTTCGACATCTTCGCGTTCTATCGCGGCCAGCACACATTCGTGGGCGTCGATTCGCTACAGCTCGGCGGTACCACGGTCGCGCAGATCCTCGACACGCTCGCACCCGGCTTCGGCAACGGCACGCTGCGCCCGTTCCCGATCGGCGACGACTACGTCTACCCGCTCGAGCGCGCACACGACGCGTATCGCGCGGTGCTGGCCGGTGCACGCGAGCGCGTCATTCTCAAGCCCTGACACCGGACCACACGGGAGACCGCCATGATGGATTACGTGATTTCGCTCGCGGTGGGCCTCGGCGTCGGCGTGCTGTACGCGCTGCTGCACGTGCGCTCGCCGGCCCCGCCGCTCGTCGCGCTCGTGGGCCTGCTCGGGATGGTGATCGGCGAACGCGCGATCGCGCTGCTGCGCTGACGGGTCGATCCGGCGCCGGCGGCCCTAACGGTCGTCGCGCCGGCGGAACGCCCACCACGCGGCGAGCCCCGTGAAACCCGCGACGAGCAACACCATCAGCCAGAAGCCGTGCTTGTTCTCCGAGAACGGCACGCCGCCGACGTTCATCCCGAAAAAGCCGGCGACGATGTTGATCGGCAGCGCGATCACGGTCACGAGCGTCAGCGTGAACAGGGTCCGGTTGTTCTGCTCGTCGAGACGCGAACCGATCTCTTCCTGCAGCAGCTTGATCCGCTCGTTGAGCCCCGCCAGATCGGCCAGCACCAGCGAAAACTCCTCGGTCGATTCGCGCAGCTCCTGCACGTCTTCCAGATGCAGCCACGCAGGCGGTTTCGCGAGCAGCCGGAAGATCGACCCGGGCTCGGGCGCGAGCATGCGCTGCAGGCGCGTCAGCGTGCGGCGCATCGCGCCGAGTTCGATGCGGCTCGACGTGAGCCGCATCGACAGGAAGCGATCCTCGATACGGTCGACGTCGACGCTCGTGCGCCGCATGATCTGGATCAGCAGGTCGGCCTGGTCGCGCAGCAGGTGCACGAGCAGCTCGGCGGGCGACCTGAACGGCTCGCCGTCGCGCACGCACGCGCGCAGCGTGTCGACCGAGCGCAGCGGCTTGAGCCGCGCGGTGACCATGATGCGCCGCTCGACGTGGACGAACAGCGTCGCGATCTCCGACGGCGTCAGTTCGAGGTTGAACATCACGTCGTTGACGATCGCGCGCAACGCGCCGTCTTCCTGCTCGATGCGCGTCGAGCGCGAGCCTTCGTGGAGGAATTCGAAGAAGCTGTCGGGCAGCCCGAGATGCGTGCGCATCCAGCGCTCGCTCGCGCCGTGCGCGAGATTGAAGTGCAGCCAGACGAAATCGTCCGACGCGACATCGTGCTCGCGGCATGCGCGCAGCCACGCGGCAGCCGCGTCCGTATCGAGCGTCGCGCCGGATCCGCCCGGCACGAAGCGGAATCCGCACACCATGCCGGACGTATCGGCGCCGTAAGTCTGTACGATCAGGTCCATCGTGTCGAAGGTCGTGCGGCGCACGGCGCGCCGCGCAAAGCAGGCCGCGCGCCCGCGCCGGAAAAGGAAAGGAGACGTATGCCCGACGGGCATGACGCGCCGGTGACAGCGTCACGCCGCATCATGCCGGCCGATTCCGCGCCCCGAATGCAAAGCGCCGCCCAACGGGCGGCGCAGGTGCGGCGGGTCGACACGCGCGAGACGCGTTACTGCCGCGTCTCCGACTGCGCGGCGCTCGGGCACGCGGGATCCTTGCCCCAGTGCCCCTCGCAGACGCGCCAGCGGCACAGTTGATCCTCGAAGAAACCGCGCTCCGAACACTCCTTCACGCGCGACGCCAGCGAGCCGGTCGTCGCGGCCGTCCTGGTCGGCACCGCCTGCGCCTTCTGCGCGGCGAGTTTCTTGTCGGCCGGTTTCGTGCGCGCGACGAGCGCCGCGAGCAGATCCGCATCCGGATCGTCTTTCCCGCCCGCCTTCGCGGTGCGGGTCGGCGTCGCATCGCGATGCTTCTTCGCCTGCGCGAGCTCGGCCTGCTGTTCCTTGTGATGCTTGCGGGCTTCGGCCTTTGCATCGGCCTTCGTGTCGGTCTTGCCATGCGCGGCGACCTTCGCGCCCTTCGCGGCGTCGGCCTTCGCGGCTTTGGTCGTCGCGGCAGCCGCAGCGGCGGCAGCACCGGCCGTGGCCGCGCCCGATGCGTCGTCGGCGCCATTGGCGAGCGCACGCGACAGGCGGCTGTTGTCCGCGGACGATGCGGATGCAACGGTTCGGGAAGCTGCGTCGTCGTTGACGATCGTGGCCGGTTGCGCGGCGGATGCGGCGGACGCGGCATTCTGCGCGACCTGCACGGCGGCGTCGCTGGCCGCCGCGGCCTTCGCCGGGGCGGCAGCGGCAGGCGCAGCCTCGGCCGTGACGGCGGCAGCCTGCCCGCCCGGATGCTGCATGCGCCACGCGCCCCAGCCACCGACGGCAACCACCAGGGCCACGACGGCGGCGATCGGCGCCTTCAGCGAACGGCGCGGCGGTTCGGCCGGCGGCGTGACACGTCCTTCCAGATTCGCGAGAATGCGCGACTGCTGAGCTCCGTTGCCTGCCGGTTTGGTATCGGACAGCAGGCTGGGCGGAGATTTCGAATTTGAATTTTCCGGCGCACTCATTCAGCGTCTCATTGAATCCTGGTTTAATTCACCGCGATAATATAGCCCGGCCTCTCGAAGCAGCCTGATTCTAAGAGCAAGCATTGCAAAACACAATCAATTCCAATTTCCGGGGATTTCTTTGATTGCCGTCGCACTCGTCGCCTATTTCGCCCTTGCCGTAGCCGTTGCGGCACTGTTGCTTTTACCGGGTATCCGCGCGACCGTTTTCGAATCCGTCACGCAGTTTCACGGCCGCCTAACACGCCGTGCGAACGATCGCGCCGCACGTACGCGAAGTCAGATTGTTAAATCGGCAAGCGCTACGCGCGGTGCTTTAAACGACGTGCAAAATTTACTGATTCGGCGACGCTTGATGATTGTGGTGTCGGCAGGTATTCTTGCGACGCCGCCATTGGTCGCCATTGCGTTACGCGGCCGGCAATTGTTCCAGTACGACGACACGGCGCGCGTGCCCGACGAGAAGATCGCCGCGCTGCTGCAGGGCGAACAACTCGTGCCGCCCCCGCCGCTGCCGCCGGAAGTCTTCGCGACCAAGGAAGTCGAACAGGTACGCCCGGCGCTGAAGGATGCGAGCCGCGACTGGAACCTGCTGGATCCGGATTTCCGTACGCGTTTGCTGCTGGTCTACAAGATCATGCACGAACAATATGGTTATGAAATGGCGTTGCTGGAAGGCTACCGGAGCCCGGAACGGCAGAACCGGCTGGCGCAGATGGGCGGTAGCGTGACCAACGCGGCAGCCTTCCAGAGTTATCACCAATTCGGGCTGGCGGCCGACAATGCATTCCTGCGCGACGGCAAGCTGGTCATTTCCGAGAAAGATCCGTGGGCGATGCGCGGCTACCAGTTGTATGGCCAGGTCGCCGAACAGGTTGGCCTGACCTGGGGGGGCCGCTGGAAAATGATGGATCTTGGGCACGTGGAATACCATAAACCCGGTTTTAAACTGGGACGCGGCAGCTAGCCAGGGCTGCCGGACAGGAAATAATGAGGGCGGCATGGGGCTTTTTAATATCCCGGCAGGAAACGATATGGGCGGCGCAAAAAATCATGCATTCCGGTGCGCGATTTTTCCGGCCGCCGCTTCCGTTTTAAATCTCACAGCGTCCTTTCGTTAATGCGCGCGCCTTCTCCGATGCCGCGGGCGCATTGATGCCAGCCCCCTTCATCCCGCTTGACAGCATGGCGACACATCGCGGCGCCACCCTTACCGCTCGGCGCGCCTGCGTCGCCTCACCGAATCGCACCGGAACCTGAACGTCCTATGCAACGCATCCTCAACGTGCTGACTCATCCGCGTACGCTCTCGATCGTCGGGATCGTCGCGCTAGCGGCCATTCTCTTCATCGTCGCCGACATGCTGCAGCTGCCGCTCCTGTGGGCGGCGATCGCGTTCGCGGCGATCCTCGTGCTGTGGCTCGTCGTCGCGCTGTGGCGCCGCTGGCGCGTGAAGCGCGCGAACCAGCAGCTCGGCCAGGTGCTGGAAGAGCAGGCGGAAACCGGCAAGATCGCCGCGCCCGCCGCCGCCGCGCTCGCCCCCGACGCGAAGACGGCCGACCTCGACGTGCTGCGCACGCGCCTGTCGGACGCGGTGAAGACGATCAAGACGTCGAAGATCGGCCAGGTGTCGGGCGGCTCCGCGCTGTACGAACTGCCGTGGTACATCGTCATCGGCAACCCGGCCGCGGGCAAGAGCAGCGCCGTGCTCAATTCCGGCCTGCAGTTCCCGTTCGCGGACAAGAACAGCGCGGTGATCCACGGCATCGGCGGTACGCGTAACTGCGACTGGTTCTTCACGACCGAGGGGATCCTGCTCGACACGGCCGGCCGCTATTCGGTGCACGAGGAAGACCGCAGCGAATGGCTCGGCTTCCTCGGGCTGCTCAAGCGCTATCGCCCGAAGGCGCCGATCAACGGCATCATCGTCACGGCCAGCATCGCCGAACTCACCGGCAACCGCCCCGAATTCGCGATCAACCTCGCGAAGAACCTCCGCCAGCGCGTTCAGGAGCTGACCGAGAAGCTCGAAGTGTTCGCGCCGGTCTACGTGATGTTCACGAAGGCCGACCTGATCACCGGCTTCACCGAGTTCTTCAGCAGCAGCGATAAGCACGAGTACGACCGCGTGTGGGGCGCCACCCTGCCCTACGAGCCCGACGACAAGCGCGACGTCGTCGCGCAGTTCGACACGCACTTCGAGGAACTCTACGAAGGGCTGAAGGAAATCAGCGTCGCGCAGCTGTCGCTGTCGCGCGGCAACCAGCTGTCGCCGGGCCAGTTGAGCTTCCCGCTCGAATTCTCGACGATCAAGCCGTCGCTGCGCGCGTTCCTCGCGACGCTGTTCGAGAACAACCCGTTCCAGTACAAGCCGATCTTCCGCGGCTTCTACTTCACCAGCGCGCTGCAGGAAGGCGAAACCAACAGCGCGGCCGCACAGCGCATCGCGCATCGCTTCGGCCTCGACGGCACCGCGCTGCCGAAACCGCACAGCGCGTTCTCGAAGAACGGCTTCTTCCTGCGCGACCTGTTCTCGAAGGTGATCTTCGCGGACCGCCAGACGGTGCGGCAGTTCGCGAGCCCGACCAAGACGCGGCTGCGCTACGCGACCTTCTTCGGCTTCGTCGCGGCGCTCGCGCTCGCGCTCGGCGGCTGGACCTGGTCGACGATCGGCAACCAGCAGCTCGTCGCGAACGTGCAGGCCGACCTCGACAACGTCACGCGGCTGCAGCAGGGCCGCAACGACCTGCAGTCGCGCCTGCAGGCGATGGACATCCTCGAGGACCGGATCGAGCAGCTCGAGCAGTTCCGCCGCGACAAGCCGGTTTCGGTGTCGCTCGGCCTGTACCAGGGCGACCGTCTCGAGCAGCACCTGCTGACCGAGTATTACAACGGCGTGCGCCAGATCCTGCTGGCCCCGGTGTCGCAGAACCTCGCATCGTTCATGAAGGACGTGAACGCGCACCCCGAGCAGCTCGTGCCGATGACGCGCCCGCCCGAATCGGGCGCCGTGCAGGGTGGCGCGATTCCGGTTTCGACGAACGCGGCAGGCGCCGCGCCGCAAGCCGGCGCCGCCCTGGCCGCATCCGGCACCGCGCCGGCCGCAGCCGCGCCACAGCCGGCCGCACCGCAGGGCGGCCTCTACAGCGACGCGTCGCCGACCAACGTGCAGGACGCGTACAACGCGCTCAAGACGTACCTGATGCTGTCCGACAAGCGTCACGTCGAGCAGGCGCACCTGACCGACCAGCTCGCCCGCTTCTGGCGCGGCTGGCTCGAGACGAATCGCGGCAACATGCCGCGTGACGAGATGATCAAGAGCGCGGAGCGCATGATCTCGTTCTACCTGTCGCGCGTGAACGACGACGACTGGCCGATGATCGACGCGAACCTCGCGCTCGTCGACCAGACCCGCGAGAACCTGCGCCGCGTGGTGCGCGGCATGCCGGCCCGCCAGCGCGTGTACGAGGAAATCAAGGCGCGCGCATCGACCCGCTTCGCGCCGATGACCATCGCGCGCATCGTCGGCGACGGCAACCAGAGCCTCGTGGCAGGCAGCTACGCGATTCCGGGCACGTTCACGCGCGAAGCGTGGTTCGACTACGTGCAGCCGGCGATCCGCGACGCGGCGACCAAGGAACTGCAGGCGAAGGACTGGGTGCTGAACACGTCGACGCAGGACGACCTGACGCTCGAGGGCAGCCCCGAGCAGATCCAGAAGACGCTCGTCGGCATGTACAAGACCGAGTACGCGCAGCACTGGCAGAAGTTCATGCAGGGCATCGCGGTGCAGGGCTTCAGCAGCTTCGGCCAGGCCGTCGACGGGATGAACCGCCTCGGCGATCCGCAGGATTCGCCGATCCGCAAGATCCTCGAGACCGCGTACGACCAGACGTCGTGGGACAACCCGTCGCTCGCGAACGTGACGATCAAGAAGGCGCAAACGGGCGTCGTGAACTGGGTCAAGCAACTGTTCTCGCGCTCGCAGGCCGGCCAGGTGGCGGCCGCCAACATCGACATCAACGGCAATCCGGCCGAGGTGCCGATGGGTCCGATCGGCCAGGAGTTCATCGGGCTCGCGCGGATCGTCGCGACGCACGACGGCACGTCGATGCTCAAGAGCTACATGGATTCGCTGTCGAAGGTCCGCACGCGCTTCAACGTGATCAAGAACCAGGGCGACCCGGGCCCGGGCGCGCGCCAGCTGATGCAGCAGACGCTCGACGGCAACGGTTCGGAACTCGCCGATTCGCTGAAGCTCGTCGACGAGCAGATGCTGACGGGCCTCACCGATTCGCAACGCAAGTCGCTGCGTCCGCTGCTGGTGCGGCCGCTGATGCAGGCGTTCGCGGTCGTGATCCAGCCGGCCAGCGCCGAAGTCAACAAGGTGTGGAACGCGCAGGTCTACCAGCCGTTCCAGAACTCGCTCGCGACGAAGTACCCGTTCGCGGCGAACGCGAAGGTCGAGGCCGGCGCCGGCGAGATCGCGCAGGTGTTCGGTCCGGACGGCTCGATCGCGAAGTTCGTCGGCACGACGCTCGGGCCGCTCGCGGTGCGCCGCGGCGACACCCTCGCCGCCCGCACGTGGGGCGACATGGGCATCGGCCTCACGCCGGACTTCACGAACGGCTTCGCGCGCTGGGTCGCGCCGCTCGCCGGCGGTGCGGCAGGCAGCGCGGCCGCGTCGTCCGAGCCGCAGACGGTGTTCCAGATCCTGCCGCAGCCGAGCACGGGCACGACGGAATACACGATCGCGATCGACGGCCAGCAACTGCGCTACCGCAACACGCCGCCGCAGTGGACCAACTTCGTGTGGCCGAACCCGCAGGGCTCGCCGGGCGCGACGCTGTCCGCGACGACCTTCGACGGCCGCACGGTGCAGCTCGTCAACGAGCCGGGCCGCTACGGTCTCGAGAAGCTGATCAACTCGGCGCAGCGCAAGCGCCGTCCGGACGGCACCTTCGACCTGACGTGGGCGCAGGGCAGCGTGAACGTGTCGGTGACGATGCGCATCATCAGCACGTCGCAGCCGACCAGCGGGGGCGGCGACCAGCCGCAGCAGCAGAGCCTGCGCGGCCTGCAGCTGCCGTCGTCGGTCGCGGACGCGAGCGCGGGCGCCGCGCTGAACGCGACCCAGTCCGCCGGCACGGGCACGCCGGCCGCAGCGCCGGCCGTCGCGGCCGCCAACGCAACGAATGCACAGGGGGCGCAATGACGCAAACCGTACAGGCGCAGATCGCCTACTTCGGCAAGATTCCGTCGCGCGGCGACTTCGTGAAGAGCCCGCACAATCCGCAGTTGCTGCAGACGCTCGACCGCTGGATCGCGCAGGCGCTCGAACTGCTCGCGGAAGATCCGCGCTGGAAGCTCGTCTACGAGGATGCGAAGCCGATGCATTTCGCATTCCTCGGCTCGCGCAGCAAGCTCGCGATCGCGGGCCACATGGTCGCGAGCCACGACGTATCGATGCGCCGCTTCCCGTTCCTCGGCGCGACCGCGCTCGAGGTCGACCGGCCGCTCGCGTTCCTCGCGCGCAGCCCGCTCGCGTTCGCGCGGCTGTGGTCGCGCGTCGCCACGCAGATCCCGCCGCTGCTCGGCAAGGAAGAGCCGCCCGGCGCGCTGCAGGCGCTCGGCGACACGCAGGTGCCGATCGACGTCGGCGGCCCCGGCACGTCGCATGACGGCACCTTCAACGATTTCGTCGAACACCAGTCGCTGCACGGCCTCCAGGAAATGCTGCTCGAAAGCGGTCATCCCGTGCGGCTGCGCGGCGCGATGCTCGCGCTCGGCTCGCTGCTGCGGCCGGTGATGCAGAGCGGCTCGTCGCACATCGAGCGCGGCCTCACGCTGCCGCTGCCGGTCGATCCGTTCTACCGCAGCCTCGTCGCCGCGTTCTGGCTCGAACTGATCGCGCCGTTCGTCGCGCAGGCCGACTTCGAGCTCGCGATCTTCATCGGCACGATCGCCGAGCGCGAACGGCTCATCATCGGCTTCAACGGCGCGTCGGCAAAAACCTTGCTGAGCGTCGTCGACCCGCAGACCTACGCCGCCCACAACATCGACATCGACGATCCCGAGTGGATCGACGCCCATGCGCAAAACGATCACCAGATCAGCAAGCTCGTCAGCTACCTCGACCAACCGCAACTCTCGCTGCGCGTCGCCATCGACGCGTTCCGCGAAGCGTTCATCGGAGGCTGACGGGATGCATCGCACGATTCACGTCCGGCGCGCGCGCCTTTCGGCCGCCCTGTCGCCCGCCGTCGCCGCCCTCCTCGCCGCCGGGCTGTTCGCCAGCGGCGCGGCCTTCGCGCAGAACACGGGCGCGACCGTCACGCCGGTCGGCAACGGCACGGTCGCGACGACCACGCTGCCCGCGAACACCGGCGTCGCGCCGGGGACCGCCTCCAGCGCCGTCGTGCACGGCACGGCCGGCACCGCGAACACCATCACGCCGCCGCCCGCTAATGCGACGCCCGGCCAGGTGGTCGTCGGCGGCAAGGTACCCGACGAGGCGACCAAGGCCGCCGTGCTGCAGAAGCTGCGCGATACCTACGGCGCGGCGAACGTCGTCGACCAGATCGAGGTGGGGGACGTTGCAACGCCGCCGAACTGGAGCGCGAACGTGCAGAAGCTGCTCGGTACGCAGCTCAAGCAGATCAGCAAGGGGCAGCTGAAGATCAACGGCACGCAGATCGAGATGAAGGGCGAGGTGCACAACGAGGCGCAACGCCAGCAGCTCGCGAGCGACATGGCGAACACGCTGAACCCGACGTACACGATCAGGAACGGGCTGCGCGTGTCGGCGTCCGAACAGGGCGTGCTCGACCAGACGCTCGCGAACCGCACGATCGAGTTCGAGACCGGCAGCGCGACGCTCACGCCGCAGGGCAAGCTGATTCTCGACCAGATGGCGGCCGCGCTCGCGAAGATGCAGAACCGCACCGTCGACATCATCGGCCACACCGACAACTCGGGGAACCGCACGTCGAACATCGCGCTGAGCCAGGCGCGCGCGGATGCGGTGAAGGGGTATCTGATCACGAAGAACATTCCGCCGCAGCAGATGACGACGACGGGCGTCGGGCCGGATCAGCCGATCGCGCCGAACGATACGGCGGACGGGCGGGCGCGGAATCGGCGGATCGAGTTCCGGGTGGGGCAGTAGGTTTGAGGGGTGGCGGCTCACGATGAGCCGCCCCGATGTGGCGGGGAGTCAGCGGTACACGATTGCGCGCCGCTGAATGACGTCAACGTGTCGGCGGCGTCCCCTTGTAACTTTTCGCCCATTGCTGGCTCTGCTTGCTCGCCTGTTCAACCCGTTCGGCGCTGAGATCGTCGCTCTTGCGCTGCTTGTCTTCCTTCGCATAGTCGGTCTTTCCGAACACGTCCTTGTCCCGTGTCCTGAAGTACAGCGACGGCGCAAGCACGTGATCCTGCCAACTCGTCAGCAACGTGTCGTGGACGAGCATGTCGAACAGCGCCATCACCTCGGCCGGTAGCGGGTTCTTCCCCCGATACCCCTGCTCCCACGCCTTGACCAGCGCAACCTCGTCCTCATTCAGCTCGACGTGGCGGGCAAACGCAGGCGCGAGGAACAGCGGCGTATAGGTCAGCTTGTTGTTGAACGACTGCGTGAAGCGGCGCTGCTGCTGGGCCTCGTATTCCGGCCGCATCTTCTCCCACTTGCCGGTCATCTCCTTCGCCTCCTTGTCGAGGCGCTGCCAGACCGTCGTGTAGTTGCTCGGCGGGACGTCACTCCATAGATCGTTGTAACGCTTGTCCGCCGCCTGCTTCGCGAGCTTCAGCTTCTGGATCTCGGGCGAGTCCATCCGCTGGCTGCCCATCATCGCCCAGTCGAGCTTCGCCTTTGCGTCGCGCCGGTCGTAGTCAGCCTTTTCAACATTCTTGCGCCATTCGGTCGCCGGGTCCGTCACCGAATGCCGGAATTCCGGATCCTGGTATCGCACGGCAATCCAGCGCAGGAATACCTCCGCATGCGGCAGAAAGTTCACGCCCTGTGTATCCGGAACGACCTTGCGGTATGCGTCGACCAGCGCCTTGATCTTGTATTGCTTGCCTTCGTAGGTGATCGGCGTCGCAATCGAGAAGCGGCTGAATACGTCAGGCCGCCGCTTGGCCAGCGTTTCCATGTCGAGGAGTGCACTCCCGGCCTTGAGCGCTTCAAACAGCATGTCCCTGAGCGGAATGCGCATCAGCTCGGCATTGAAGCCCAGCGAGCCATGCAACGAGCCGCCCGCGATATCGCTGCTCGTTCCCGGATAGAGCCGCTGCTCGGCACGCGTCTTTTCCAGGCTGTCGAGGCGCTGGTACATGCGCATCTCGTGAGCGGCGGCGAAATGCACACATCGCTGAACGCTTGCGGGCACGGCCAGCGACCGGTCCTTGTAATTCGGCTTGATGGTTCCAAGAAACGGCAGGATGCCGATAATCTCGCCAGCCTCCTCCGACATGATCGACGACACCGCATCCAGCAGACCGACGAACTTGATTTCCAGCGATACGCCATTGATCGCAAGATCCTGGTCGTCGCGGCGTTTGTACTTGGTCGCCAGATCGTTGACGAACGTGCGTGCCAGCACGCAACCTCGATCAGCGCCAAACACCGATACCTCGATCTTTCGAATCTTCGAGGTCTGCCCCTTGACCGCCTCGATCGCCTTTTCCAGCTGGTCCTTCGCGGCAACGAGCCGTGAATCGACACCGGTACCGAAGTACGCGCTCATCACCTGAGAATCGCGCACGATCGGTACGTTTTCGATCGCGATTCCCGTAATAACCTGCCGGACTGTCGATTGCACGATCTTGAGGGGATTGTGCTTCAAGTCGTTCTTCGCGTTCCGGAACACGGCGATGCCGCCCGCCTTCGTGCGCTCCCAGATCCGCTCCGGCGACGCATCCAGCACGTTCGCGATGCGGCGCGCGGTTCGGGGAACGTTCTGGATGTCTTTCTTGAAGTCGTTGAAAGCATTCAGCATCGGCCGAAACGAGAACCCCGAGACGGACTGCTTGACTGCCGTCGTCATGCGACCTTTCACGTCCAGTTGCTTGATCGGCTGGTTCACGCGAGCGACCGACTCCCCGACACCCTTCGCTGCGTCGAGCACCTTCTTGCCGATCATTTTCCCCGCGGCGAGGCCGGCATTGAGCCACGCATTCGACTTGGCATCCGCGTTGAGATCGGTCCCGAGACCCGAATAGTAGAGCCGGAACCAGAACTGGTTCACCGGACGGTCGATGTCCGTATTGATGCGGTGCGCATCGAAAAGGCGCGAAATGTTCGAGTACAGCCCGCTGTCCGGATCGTCCTCGTCCTTGTTGCGACCGAACGCGTCGAAGAACACGCCGATACGGATCGTCGCCCCGCAGGGCAGACAGTCTCCCTTCGGATAGTTGGCCGTCGCCATCCTGTCGACGGCCATTCGAACACTCTGCGGCGTAGCATCGTCCGGATCGAGTCGAATGGCGTTTCGATCGTTAGCTCCGGCCATGACTATTCTCCTCACGTGGCGGCGGCACCAGCCCCGCCGGAATCGATGGCACCGCGACCGCCTGGAAGCGGCTCTGGCCCAGCTCCTTCACAACCGTCGGCGACAGCGCGGCGGCCGCCTTCGCGAACGCGCCCGGCTTCCCCTTGCTCGACTGAATGAGTTTCTGCACCGCCGGGTGCGCGTCGAACCGGGGATTCACCAGAAGCGCGTAATACGCGTATTGCTCGAGGTCGCTGCGATCGGTGAAGCGGTACTTGAGCCAGGCTTCCGCGACGGTTCTCGAAATCCGGCGATGCGACTGGGCATCATTGTCGTCGTACTTCTTGTCGAGCCGCTTGCCGTACCGTTTCGTCAGGTCACGCGACACGTCGACGATCGGCAATCGGGTGCTGCCCAGCATCTCACCGGGAAATGCCAATTCGACGTGACGATCGGGATAGAAGTGAACTTCGAGAATGCGCGAACCGATCGAATCCGGCTCCTTGGTCGGCGGCAACGAAACGTCCGTCTCCGCCTGCTGTTTCTTGACCTGCTCGCCCGGCCGCCAGTCGTCCGCATCGTAATACGTCCACTGAACCTTGAAATCGGTGCCCTTCAGCAAGTAGCAACAGGCGATGCTGCCCTCCCCCGCCCCAGGTTCGAGATCACCGCCGCCGCGCGCCTTGTTGCCGAACTGGTCGGTGATCGTGAACCGAACGAGGTTGTACGGCAGGTAATTCAGCGCCTCGGTCGAAATGCTGGTGTAGGTCGGATCCGACTTGCTGCATGCCGCCATCGACACGAACAACAAGCCTGCCGCGGCGACTCGCAACGCCGCGGAGAACCGTCCGCGAGCGGCGCGCGCACCGCGACGGCCTGGAACGATCGCAGGGAATTCCGGTGCAGCGTATTGCATGACATCAGGCATAAGCACTCTCTTCACATAGCCGCGGCAGCATGCCGTCGGGGCTTGCCGGCACGGCGACCAGCTTGATATTTCCGTTCGTCGAGTCGAACAGCGGCTTCTTCGGCATCCATACCGTGCGTGTATCGACCTTGCCGTCGCAAACGGCAGTCGCAGACTTACGCCACACCGTCACGTTCCTCCAGAAGGCTGCGATCGTAGTCGTCGCGAATTGCATTCCACGTCGCGTCATCGATCGTCAACAGCGCATCGTCGAGACTCTTCTCGCCGCGAGACACGGCAACAAGACAAGCCTGCACTGCCGGGTGCTCGTCGAATCGAGGGGCGACCTGCACGCCGGTCAATACGTAATACGCCGTCTGCTGCTCGTCGACGATTCCGTAGTTCGCTGCGCGTGCCAGTTGCTCGACGATCCGGTCATACAGATCCTCGTCGGACAGGTGCTCGATCGACGCCGCCATCGTCTCGCGAAACTTCAGCACGAGCTTGTCCGGATACCCGAGCTCGATCAGCTGCGCATGCTGCTGCTCGCTCAGGCCCGGCGCATCGCCCACCGGCGTCACGCCTTCGATCGCCGGCGCATCGTTGCGCCACACGACTTCATCGAGCCGCCGATCGCGATACCGGATCTCGGCGAAAGGCGCAACGAATTGCCGCTCCTGCGCATCGCTCCACACCCGCCGCAAGCGTTCGAATACGTGGTTGTCGAAGAAGAACAGGTAGTACGAGCGACCATTGGGCAACGTGTACTGCACGTACTGGCGCAGATGCGCATCGAGTGCGTCGAACGTCCACGTCGACCGCAGCCATGTCACCGCGTGCAGATCGACCGCGTCCAGCCACAGCTGACGCAGCAGCCGATGCTGCTCGGCATGCTCGTCGTCGAGCGCGTCGCGATCGAACGCGATCAGGTATGGCGCGATATCCGTATAGGCATCGAGCCCGGTATCGATCCAGAGCGACGCATAGCGCAGGCCGCGCACCGTCGCGAGCTGCACATCCAGCTCCTGATAGCCGCGCGTATCGACGAGCACATAAAGCCGCATCGCCCTGCCGTCGCCGTCCGCCTGCGCCAGCGAAGCCTTCAGTGTTTCCAGGAACGCCGGCCAAGCCGGCTCGCGCGGATTCGGCGCGGTGTCGACGGCTTCGCTTGCCTCGACCGCATCGTCCCGATCGACCACGTCGCCCGCGTCGTTGACGTTGTCCATCAATCGGCCTCGACCATCGATTCGCGCCCGCTATGCGCGTTCAGCACGCATTGCTTGCACGTGCCGCCCGGCATCGCGGGCAGCGGATACGGCATGCTCGTCGGCCCGGCGAACGTGTGCTGCGCGCCCTTGAAATCGATCTTCCCCGGCGCGTGAATCTCGATGTTGCCGCCCTTGATCCGGATATACGCACCGCCCGACGTCAGCAGGATCTCCTGCTTTGCGGCCACGTCGACATTCTCCGTCGCCGCCGCCAGCTTCACGGCCTTCTGCGCGGTGACTTCGATATTGTCCGCATGGGCCTGCACTTCGACCTTGCCCTTCGCGGCGAAGAGCTTCACTCCGGCGTTCTGCACGAACAGGCTGATGCGGTCGCGGATGCCGGCGATCAGCGACTTGCCGCTCGTGATGAAGGTGCTTTGACCGCTGACGATATTGGTCTGCCGGTCGCTCGCGAGGTGCACCGACTGCTGCGACGCCATCCCGATCCCCGACGGGCTCGCGAACAGCATCACCGGTTCCTTGAACGCATTCGCACTCCCCGTTCCGCCGCCGGCGGTCCGGCCGCCCGACGACGCCCCCGCCACGCTCTCCTGCGTCGCGTCGGTGAACGTCTTCAGCGCATCGTGACCGTCGCCGAGGCTTTCCGCCTGATGCGCTTCGCTGACCTGCGACAACGACTCGATCAGCCCCTCGGCATTGACGAGCTGCTGTTGCGTCTCGCGCACGTCGAGCGGCTGGCTGTTCGCCTGCTTCGGATGCGTCGTGACGTACAGTCCCTGCCCGGCCCGCACCGCGCCATACGCATCCGTGCGCAAGTCGAACCCCGAACCGAGATACGCGCCGCGCGTGTTGCCGTTCTGTTCGATCAGGTAGCCGAGATGGAGCAGCGAATTCGCGCTGCTGCTGAACAGTCGCGCACGGTTCTGGCCAGTCGCGTCGTCGAGCACCATCTCGTTATGCCCGGACCCCGCATACTCCTTCGACCGGAAGCCCGACAGGATGCCGTCGCTATGCCATTGCGGCTTGGCGGCCCCGTTGTAGACGCGATGCATGACGATCGGCCGGTCGCAGTCTCCGCCGAGATAGCCGATCAGCACTTCTTCGCCGACCCGAGGAATATGGACGGCGCCGTAACCGCCGCCGGTATCCGACTGCACGACACGCATCCAGCACGACGCGGTTTCGGTGCCTTGGTTCTGCCGGTCCCAGACGAACCTGACCTTGATCCGGTTCAGCTCGTCCGTATACACCTCTTCGCCCTTCGGCCCGACGACGACGGCCGTCTCGAGCTGCATCACGGGCTTCTTGTGCTCGAACGGGCTGCGATACGGCACGCTCGCGCGCTGTGCCTCGACCTCGACGAGATAGAACCCGGCCGAGCCGTCGTCATGTCCGACCTCGAACGCCACCGCCGCACCGTGTCCGGCCTTGGCCTGCGCGAGCCGCTCCTGCAGGCTGTGCGGGAAGTGCGCCTCGTGGTCCGACAACGGCAAGTTGTTCTCGATGTAGCGCGTCACGCCGATCGCCGCGAACTCGCGATCACCTTCCGGATCGCGGTCGTGCTCCGGATGGCCGGCCAGCGTGAAACGCCGGCCGGCATCGATCCCGCGCACGCCGCCCACGCCGAAGAAACGCTTCGCGCGCGACTCCCATTCCTCGAGGCGGATCTTCGACAGATGTTCGCCGCGATCCTGGCCCGGGTACGTATAGGCGCCCGTGTATTCGTAGATTTCCGCCTGATCCGGCAGATCGCCCTGGCCGGCCTTGGTCGGCAGCGTC
The DNA here is from genome assembly GCF_902833075.1 of Burkholderia sp. BCC0405. Taxonomy (NCBI): domain Bacteria; kingdom Pseudomonadati; phylum Pseudomonadota; class Betaproteobacteria; order Burkholderiales; family Burkholderiaceae; genus Burkholderia; species Burkholderia sp. BCC0405. The sequence continues at coordinate 53,101 of NZ_CADFEO010000025.1, read as the reverse complement.
GTGCCGTTCGGGTTGCCCGCGGACGACGGCGACTTGTAGTCGAACGTGCGCGTCGTGTGAAGCGTGCTCTGCAGGGTCCTCGACGCAGCCCATTGCGTAAAGCCGGTCGTTTCCGTGCCCGCTCCCGCGCGATCGAAGCCGACGACCTTCGGCGCCAGTTCGTCGACCGCATGCAGATCGTCGGTAATGACGAGCGTATGCGTCTTGCCGTCGTCGGCGTGCCGCCAGAAGCCGAACAGCCCTTCGTCCTCCATCAGGCGATGCACGAAGTTCCAGTCGGTTTCGCTCTGGCGGCAGTACGAGCGCGACGGCAGCGGCTTCGACAGCGCGAACTGATACCGGCCCTTGGCCTGTGGATGCGCGTCGAACACGTCGGCGAGGATCGCGTCGACGCTCTGATCCTGCCAGTACCGCATGTCGCTGCGGAACTTGAGGAAGTGCATCCACGATGCAAAGGTGAGCTGGTAGCTCGACAGGCTGCCGTCCGCGCCGAGCCTGCGCGCCGTATGGACATAGCCGTTGATCGGGCGATACGACCGGTCCGCCTGCTGGATCCACAGCGTCATCGGCTGCGCGATCAGCGTCTTGAGTTCGACGTCGCTCGCGGTGGACACGAGATCGAGCGTCACACTGAAATCGCGCCCCTGCTCGGAACGGGTCACGGCCCGGCGCGGCACGAGCGCATTGTTCGGCAAGGACGGAATGTCGGTCTTCAGCAGGCGGTCCTGCTGAATCAGGCCACCGCGCAGCGCCTGCGCGAGTTCTGTCACGTTCATGCGTCACCCATCTTCTTGTCTGCCGCGAACCCGCCGGGGCCCGCGCTCTCAGGAAAGCGCCCTTCTCTCACCGCACGACGGCGCCCGGGCACGCGTCAAGCGCGTCGCCGCGGCATCGTCGTCACGACTGCTCGTCCGGCCGCACACCCAGCAGCTCGCGAATATGCGACAGCGAGCCGTCGTCCTTCACGACGCTCTCGAGCCACTTGTGCAGCGGCATGTCGGCCCATTCGGCGGCCTTGTCGGCGAGATACGCGACCGGGCTGTGCGGCTCGGTCTGGCGGAAATAGCGGGCGACCGCGCGCAACTGGTCGACGGCCTGCGCGCGGTTCTGGATACCGGCGATCATCTGCGGCACCGGGGCGCGCGGAACGGGCTGCGGCTGCACATGAGTCTCCTCGGTCTGAATCGGATTGCCGAACACCGGCTCGATGCGTTCGGACTGCGCCTGCGGCGCCGACTGCGTGTGCGGCGCGCTGCCCGTATAGCCCTGCTCGCGCGCAAAGCGCTCGGCGAGCCGGTACACGGTCTCGAACGCGTCGCGCGCCTGCCGGAAGCTCGGCGCGGAATCGCCGGCGCGTTCGACGAGCCGATCCTCGAACGCATCGAGCGCGAATTCGAACGCCTTCAGGTTTGCGAGCAACGCCGTGTAGAACGCGATCGACGTCACGCGCCGCGACGAATCGATCTGCTCGATCGACGGCTTGCCGCGTGCGATCTCGTCCGCGTGTTCGGGGTCGCGCTTGATGGCCTGTGCGACGTGCTGCGCCACTTCCCAGTCGAGCGTGCTGAACGCGTTCGATGCGCCGTCCGTCATCGGCACCGCGCGCAGCAGCTCGGCCGTGCGGCCGGACAGCCACGCGACGTTGCCGAGCCGGTGCTCGGTGTCGTCGTCCTCGGGCAGCGGGTGCACGGTGTCCCAGAAGTCGCGGCACAGGCCCTCGAGCAGCGCATAGCCTTCGGTGAGGCCAGTGATGCCGTCCTCGAGCGCGAGCGCCTCGGTCAGCCACACGGCGAGCCGCAGGTCCTTCGTGCGCGTGCGCAGCAGTTCGCCCGCATGGTCGACCACGAAGCCCCAGTCGGCCTCCTTGATCTCGGTCACCCATTCGCCCTGGTCGAGCGTCGGATCGTCGTAGCGCCGCGCATCCTGGATCGCGTCGAATTCGTTCGAAAACAGCAGGTCGTCGCCGCTGGGCGACGCATCGCTGATCGGCGTCAGCAGCTCGGGGAGATTGATCGGCATGGTTCGGTCAGTTCATCAAATGCTTGCGTTGCACGGCCGCGCTCATTCGACGGTGTACGTGAATTCGCCGGCCTCGTCCGCGCGCACCGCGATGCGCGCGATGGCCTCGCCGTCGGCGATCCGGCCAAGCACGTGGCCCGCGATCTCCGGCAGCAGCGTGCCGTTGAGAATGTGGTCGACGTTGCGAGCGCCCGAGTCGACCTCGGTGCAGCGCGCGAGCACCGCATCGACGAGCGATTCGTCCCATTCGAACGCCGCCTTGTGGTTCGCCTCGATCCGGCGGCGGATCCGCTCGAGCTTCAGCTCGATGATCTCGGCCAGCACGTCGTCGGAAATCGGGTAGTACGGCACGACCTTCATCCGCCCGAGGAACGCGGGCTTGAAGGTCTTGTACAGCTGCGGGCGCAGCGTCTCGGCGAGCGCGTCCGGATCCGGCAGCTCCTCGGCCGGCTTGTTCAGGCACGCCTGCATCACCGCGGCGGAGCCGACGTTCGACGTCAGGATGATCAGCGTGTTGCGGAAGTCGATCTCGCGCCCTTCCGCGTCGTCCATCGCGCCCTTGTCGAACACCTGGAAGAACATCTCGAGCACGTCGGGGTGCGCCTTCTCGACCTCGTCGAGCAGCACGACGGAATACGGGTTGCGGCGCACGGCCTCGGTCAGCACGCCGCCTTCGCCGTAGCCGACGTAGCCCGGCGGCGAGCCCTTCAGGCCCGACACGCTGTGCGCCTCCTGGTACTCGCTCATGTTGATCGTGACCATCTTGCGCTCGCCGCCGTACAGGATATCGGCCAGCGCGAGCGCCGTCTCGGTCTTGCCGACGCCCGACGGCCCGACGAACATGAACACGCCGCGCGGCTTGTTCGGATCCTCGAGGTTCGCGGTCGCGGTGCGCACGCGCTGCGCGATCGCGTCGAGCGCATGGTCCTGGCCGATCACGCGCGCGGCAAGCAGCGGCTGCAGGTTCAGCACGGTGTCGATCTCGTCCTTCACCATCCGGCCGAGCGGAATGCCCGTCCACGCGGCGACGATCTCGGCCACCACGTGGCCGTCGACCTGCAGCGGCACCATCGGCTCGCCGCCCTGCAGCGCATGCAGCGCATGCAGCGCGGCGACGCGCTCGGCGAGCTTGTCGCGGGTCGCCTGCACGTCGACCGGCTGGCCGTCTTCCGACGGGCCGCGTGCCTTGTCGAGCGCTTCGCGCAACGCGGTGATCTCGGCGACGATCGCGCGCTCGGACTCGTAGCGCGCTTCATCCTTCGCCAGTTGCTCGAGCGCCGTGTCGCGCGTGCCGCGCAGCTCGCCGAGCCGCTCGTCGTGCGACGCGCCGCCGGCCGCCTCGCGCTCCAGCGACGCGATTTCCGCGTCGATCCGCTCGATGCGCTTTTTCGTGTCGTCGATCGCCGCCGGCGTCGCGCTGTGCGCCAGCGCAACCTTCGCGCACGCGGTGTCGAGCACGCTGATCGCCTTGTCCGGCAGCTGGCGGCCGCTGATGTAGCGGTGCGACAGGCGCACGGCCTCGGTGATCGCGTCGTCGAGGATCCGCACGTTGAAGTGCTTCTCCATCAGGCCGGACATCCCGCGCAGCATCGCGGCCGCGAGCGGTTCGCCCGGCTCCTCGACCTTCACGACCTGGAAGCGGCGTGCGAGCGCCGCATCCTTCTCGAAATACTTCTTGTATTCGCTCCACGTCGTCGCGGCGATCGTGCGCAGCTCGCCGCGCGCGAGCGCCGGCTTCAGCAGGTTCGCCGCGTCGTTCTGGCCGGCCTGGCCGCCCGCGCCGATGATCGTGTGCGCCTCGTCGATGAACAGGATGATCGGATGCGCGCTCTTCTTCACCTCGTCGATCACGCTCTTCAGGCGATTCTCGAACTCGCCCTTCACGCTCGCGCCGGCCTGCAGCAGCCCCATGTCGAGCACGTGCAGCGCGACGCCGCGCAACGGCGGCGGCACGTCGTCGGCCGCGATGCGCAGCGCGAGGCCCTCGACGACCGCCGTTTTGCCGACGCCGGCCTCGCCGGTCATGATCGGGTTGTTCTGGCGGCGGCGCATCAGGATGTCGATCGCCTGGCGGATCTCGGCTTCGCGGCCGATCACCGGGTCGATCTTGCCGTCGCGTGCGCGCTGCGTGAGGTTGGTCGTGTACGTGTCGAGCGCGGGCGTCTTCGACGGGCCGGCCGCGGGTGCCGCGCCGTCAGCCGCCGGCGTCACGCCGTTGTCGTCCGCATCGGCCTGGCGCGGCTCGGCCTCGCTCGACCCGGCCACGATCTCGTCGAACTTGTGCTTCAGGTCCGTCACGTTCACTTCCGCGAACTGCGACGACATCCGCTGCGCGAACTGCGCGAGATCCGGCGCGGTCAGCAGTGCGAGCAGCAGGTGGCCGGAACGGATGCGGCCGAGCTGCGAATCGAGCGACGCGATCAGCCACGCCTGCTCGAACAGCGCGATCAGGTGCACGGAAAACACCGGCGTGCGCGTGTTGCCCGTCTTCAGGCGCGTCAGCTCGCGCTCCAGATCGGCACGCAGCGCATGCGGATCGACGCGGCTTGCGCGCAGCGCGAGCGGCAGGTCGCCCGCCGGCTCCTCGAGCAACGCGAGGAACAGGTGCTCCAGATCGACCTCGTAATGGCCGCGCGCCAGGCACGCGCTTGCCGCACGCTCGGTCGCGTGACGGCACAGCGGGTTCAGTTTCGTGATCAGGGTCTTCAGAGGCGTGCTCATGGCGTCGATCTCAGGTTCGTTGCGTGTTTGTTGTCGTTCGGTATCAGTGAATCACGTGCAGTTCGTAGCGGGCGTCGGTGCGGTCCTCATGCGCGTCGCGCGTGCACAGGAACGCATCCCAGCCGAGCCGCGAGCCCGCGCCGAGCACGCTCGCGCCAACCTCGGTGCGCTTGAGCACGAGCTTCACCTCGTATTCGAGCGTGACGCCGGCGAGCAGCGTCAGCATCCGCTCCAGCGCGACGGCGTGCGCGCCGCCGGGCAGGAACGCCTCGTAGTCGCGCTTGGACAGCGGGCCGACGACGATCCGCGCGCGCATGTCGCGCTGCCAGACGCGTTCGCCGACGAGCGCCGTCGCGCCGAGCACCGCGTTGACTTCGCCGAGCACGCTCAGTTGGTCGGGCGGCACGTCGTACCACTTGCCGACGAACTGGTCGATCTTCACCGGCACGCGGAAATAGTCGGACAGCGTGCGCTGCAGGTACGCAGCCGACATCGGCCGGTGGCGCGCGGCCAGCGCATAGCCGGCAACGGCCTCGTCGAGCACGCCGCCCACGCCGGCCGCAAGGCTGTCGCGCACCTCGTCGCTCGGCACGCCCGCGATCGCGAGCAGCAGCGGCAGATAGCGCTCGTCGCGGTCGAGCTCGTAATGGAACGGCAGCCGGTATTTCTTCCACGCGGCATAGAACAGCGCGGTCGCGCGGTTCGAGAACACGTCGAAGAATGCGCGCGCCGCATGGTCGCGCTTCAGGTGCTCGCGCGCAACGATCTGCTCGGTGTAATGCAGCGGCAGCGCGCCCTGCCCGCCGAGCAGCCCGAAGAACGCGGGCGTCAGCTCGACATGGCCGAGCTCGCCCGCCGCGAGCGCCGCGCCGCGCGCCTCGCCCGTCTTGAGCTGCGTGCCGTCGCCGTCGAACGAGCGCGCGCCTTCGATCTCGCTCGGCGGAAAGCCGAGCGACAGCGTGTTGCGGAATTCGATGCGCTGCGCGACCACGTCGCCCTGCCGCCACGCGCCGGGCGCATCCGACGCCTGCCGCGCGAACAGCCCTTCGAGCACGCGCACGGCCTGGAAGAACTCGAAGCGGTGCGGCTCGTCGAGCAGCGCGTCGACTACGCCAGGATCGATTCGCCGGTTCGGGGCTTGCATCGGATGATCTCCTCGCCGGTGCGCTTCGACACCACGACTAGTTGAACGAAACTGTTGAGGTGCACGTACAGCCCGAAGAAGCTGTCGAGCACGCGCACGAACGAGGCCAGGCTCGCGCCGACGAAGTGTTCCTCGTCGATCGTCAGGCGGATCTCGATGCCGCGCACGAAGGTGGCGAACGGCTTGCCGGGCAGCCACTGCACGGCGCCGCGCTGCTCGACGCCGGCGAGGCCGTCGATCTGGCGCATCGACACGGCGGTACGCCGCAGGTCGTACAGCGTCAGCATTTCCTTCAGCGGCGCGAGGCCGTGCGCGACCAGCGACACGTGATTGAGCGCGAGGTGCGACACGAGCCGCCAGTGCGCGGCGCGGCCGCGCTCGAAGCGCACGCTCTGCGTCGGGCGGCGCAGCAGCGAAATGCCGCTCGTCTGCGCGCCGCCTTCCTGGAACAGGTCGCCGCCTTCGAGCCCGAACGCGAGCATCGACGGCAGGTCGCGGTTCGTGCAGGTGAGGTCGAGGCTCAGCGTGTCGGTCTGCGGCGAGGTCGGCTCGAAATCGATGTCGACGATCGAGATCTCGGTTTCGTAGCCGGGGCTCTTCTGCGCGACCCAGTCGTTGCGGCGCGCGAACCAGTAATGGCCGATCCGCGCCGATTCGCCGTGATGCAGCGAATAGAACGGCCGGAACTCGATCACCGATTCCTCGTGCGCCTGCTGCCTGACGAGCTTCACCGAATCGATCGAATACACCTCGTACGCGAACGCGCGCCGCGCCTCGGCGATCACCGGGTAGGACACCGCGCGGTGCGTGATGCGGATCGGCTCGCCATGCTGGCGGAACAGGTTGACGATCGGCGTGCAGAACAGCCGGAAGTGGCTCGCCGACAGCAGTTCGAGCAGCCGCGCGACGTGCGAATCGCTGCGCACGTCCTGCAGCACGAGATGCAGCGTCGCGCGCTGGCAGCGGCCGCTCGCGCGCGCGATCGCCGCGATGTCGAAGTCGACGAAATCGAACTTGTCGGGGAATGCGAAGTATTCGGTGAGCAGGCGATACGCGGGATGCGATTTCGCCGGGTAGTCGATCAGCGCGTCGTCCTCGTCGAAGCCGGCATGCGCGATCGGCAGCTTGCGCAGCGCCGTCCAGCGGCCGTTGCGCTCGGGCTCGACATACGCGCCGAGCACGTTGACGAACAGGCAGTCGGTCAGCGCGGCGACGAACGACTGCTCGCCGTGCAGGTGCGCGCGCAGCGTCGGCAGCTTCAGCGCACCGAGATCGAGCTGCGCGGCGAGCGATTCGAACGTGATCGAGATCACGCCGGTCGCATTGGACGGCAGCACGGTCGCGCTCGGCGCGAGCGCAACCGGCGTGTAGCGCGCTTCCGAGATGCGAATCGGCGCGAGCGTCACGTCATAGGCGGTGCGGAACCGGCACTGCACGCCGCGGATCGGGCGGCTCTTCAGCTCGGTGCCGCGATCGATCACGACCGGCTCGGTCTGCTGGCCGGGTGACGCCGGCGTGAACTGCGCGATCGAGCACGACGGGAACGGCCGCAGGTAGTGCGGATACAGCACTTCCAGCAGCGCTTCGGTGAATTCGGGGTAATCGTCGTCGAGCTTCTTGTTGATGCGTGCGCCAAGCAGCGCGAACGACTCGATCATCCGCTCGACGTGCGGATCCTCGCAATGCTCGCCGGACAGCGCGAGCCGCGCCGCGATCTTCGGATAGCGTTCGGCGAAATCTCGCGAATAGCGCCGCAAAAACGATAATTCGCGCTCGTAATACGGCAGCAATTCTTCCATCGACGACCCCGAACCTCAATATTTCCTGCCGGACCTGGTCCACCACCGGGCGGTCCGGCCCGCTCGGCGGCTTGATTTACTGCATTCTGGCCGCGCGTGCGCGCGTGACCGAATACTGGAGCGTCGACGGCTGCAGCATCGCGTCGAAACTCACCGGCTCTTCGGCCGGGTGCACGACGAGCAGCGCCTGGATCGCGAAGTAGAGCGCGTTGGTCGCCTGCTCGTTCAGTTCGAACGTCACCTGAACCTGCTGCAGGCGCGGCTCATGACGCGCGATCGCCTGCTGGATCGACTTGCAGATGAACGCGCGGTCGTAGTGACTCGCGAGGCTCAGCCCCGCGAAATCGTTCAGCCCGTAGGTCAGCACCGACTTCTGGCATTCCGGCAGCGCGGCCAGCTCGTTCTCGGTGTGCGCGATACGGGTGTTGAGGATCGCCTCGACGTCGCGGGCGACCGTGTTCTTGAGCTCGTCCAGCGACAATTGCCGCATCGCTGCCGAGGCCGGCAGGTGCGGTTCGTCGTCGAACAGCTTGTCGAGAAAACTGGGTTCGAATCGTTTCATCGGCCGGCGAAAACTGCGAAAACGACAACGGGACGCCGTGCGCCCCGTTGCCGCAACCGACCTTAGACCGCGTAGGTCTTGTCGTTCTTCGTCAGACTCCAGGCGCCTTGCGTGTTGCCGCCCTGGTTGCCGCCGATCTTCTGCTGGGTTTGCTTCCACTGCACAGCTGCGTACTTCAGCGAGAACGTCTCGAGCGGCAGACCTTCTTCGCGAACGCTCGGGGCGATGCTCGAGATGATCACGTACTTGAGCTTGACTTCCAGATACTGCACGCGCTTGCCTTCACCGTCAGCGCGCGAGAAATGGACCGTCACCTCGTCGAACGTGGTGCCGCCCGAAGCGTGTTGGTACAGCAGCGGGCTCGACGAATCGATTTCCTTCGTGAAAATCATGTCGCCGTGCTCGCAACGCGTCATCGTGTGACCGCCAGCGGTCGATGCGGTTGCCGAACGCGGCTGAACGATCGAGTGATCCCATGATTTCAGTTCGATCCAGCCCTGGTGGTCCTTGTCCGCGGACTCGCCCTTCACCGCGGGACTACCAAACTGCAAGTGCATATGTAACATGGCCCTTCGACTCCCCAAAGAGGTGGTTTTAACGTCCTACCCAGGCGGCCCGCCCGGGCGATCTACTCGCTTATGAATTTGCCGGTTTGGGCAGATCAGCGACAAGTCGCAGAGAAATCGAGAGTTCGTCGAGCTGAAAATGCGGGCGCAGGAACGCGACCGAACGATACGAGCCCGGCTTGCCCGGAATCTCCGACACTTGTATGGATGCCTCGCGCAGCGGAAATTGCGCTTTCTGTTCCTGCGAGGCGTTGTCGTCGAGCAGGACGTACTGCGAAATCCACCGGTTGAGGAAAGTCTCCACGTTCTGCGCCGATGCGAAGCTGCCGATCTTGTCCCGCATCATCGCCTTCAGGTAGTGCGCAACGCGCGATACCGAGAAGATGTACTGAAGCTGGGCAGACAGGACGGCGTTCGCATTCGCGCTGTCGGTACTGTATTTCTTGGGTTTCTGCACCGACTGCGCAGCGAAGAACGCGGCGTAATCTGAATTCTTGCAATGGACGAGCGGGATGAAGCCGAGGTCGCTCAGCTCCTTTTCGCGACGATCCGTGATCGCGATTTCGGTCGGGCACTTCAGCGCGACTTCACCGTCGTCGGTCTTGAACGTGTGGGTCGGCAGATCCTCGACGAGGCCGCCGCCTTCGACGCCGCGGATCGCCGCACACCAGCCGAAGTCGTCGAATGCGGCCGTCAGGCGCGCGGCGAACGCCCACGCGGCGTTGCACCACAGGTACTTGTCGTGGTCGGTGCCGTCGACGTCCTCGACGAAGTTGAAGTTCTCCGCGGTCTGGCCGTCCTTCGGATTGAACGGCAGGCGGCCGAGGAAGCGCGGCAGCGTCAGGCCGACGTAGCGCGAATCTTCGGCGTCGCGGAACGACTTCCACTTCGCATATTCGACCGTATCGAACACCTTGCCGAGGTCGCGCGGCTTGCCGAGGTCGGAGAACGACTCGAGGCCGAGCAGCTCGGGCGACGCCGACGCGATGAACGGCGCATGCGCGGCCGCCGCGACGTGCGACATCTGCTCGATGAAGTACATGTCTTCCGGCTGGCGCGAGATCTCGTAATCGCCGATCAGCGCACCGAACGGCGAGCCGCCGAACGTGCCGAACTCTTCTTCGTAGACCTTCTTGAACAGCGCGCTCTGGTCGAACTCGCTCGCGCCCTTGAAGTCGCGCACGAGGTCGCGCTTCGGTGCGTGCAGCGCCTTGATCTTGATCGTCTGGCCGGTGTTGCTTTCCTTGACCAGGTAATCCATCCCGCGCCACGTGCTTTCGAGGCGCTGGAATTCCGGCGCGTGCATCACCGCGGAAAGCTGCGTGGAAATCAGGCGGTCGAGTTCCGCGACGCGCGCGTCGATCGTGGCCGACAGGTTGTCCGACACGATCACCGTGCCGTCGAGCACCTGGTGCACGAGTTCGCCGATCAGGTCCTTCGCACGCGCGTGCTCGGAATCGGATTTCGCGACCTTGCTCTTCTCGACGATGTCGTCGAGCAGCGAAGTCCCGGCGGCGTAATCCGCGCCGCTCGCTTGGGCCGCAGCCGTTTGCTGGTTCATCTCAACACTCCGTCGTCATTCGCCGTCTTTGTCGCCGCCCGTGCCCTTCGCGAGCTCCTGCAGCTGCTGCGTGTTCTTCAGCACCTCGGACAGCAGATCCTCGAGCTTGTCGTTGCCGGCGAGCTTGTTGCGCAGGTCGGCAAGCTTCGAGCGCGCCTCGAGCAGGCGGCGCAGCGGCTCGACCTGTTCGACGACTTCGTCCGGGCTGAAATCCGACAGCGAACGGAACTTCAGGTCGACCGCGAACTTGCCGCCTTCCGGGCTCAGGCGGTTTTCCACCTGGAACGCGGCACGCGGTTCGATCGCCTTCATCACGTCGTCGAAATTGTCGCGATCGATGTTGACGAACTTACGGTCGCGCAGCTTCGGCTGCTCGATTTCGGACTGGCCCGCCAGATCGCCGACGACCCCGACGACGAACGGCAGTTCCTTCACCTCGATCGCGTCGCCCTTCTCGACCTCGTAGGTCAGTTGGACGCGCGGCGGCCGTATTTTCTGCAAGCTTTTCTGAATGCTTTCTTTCTTGGCCATCTCGACGGCTCCCAGGTTAGTTGTGGTTATCGCGTCAGTTTGCGGTCAGTTGCGCAGTGCGCCGAACGGATCCGCGCTGCCCTTCGACGCCGGCGGCGTCGGTGCGGTAGTCGCAGCCGCCTCGGCCGCCGGTGCGGCCGCGACCTTCGGACGATGAACCGGACGGCGGCCGACATACCTCTTCGGTGGCGTCTTCTGCTCCGGCGGGAACAGCGCCGATTCGCCCAGCGTATCGCGCAGCTGCTTCGCGAGCGCCTGTGCGTCGGACTTCGCGTCACCCGCGAGCGAGGAATCCTGACGCAGCTCGCCAAGCGACTGCGTTGCGATCCGCAGGCCGGCCACGGCCAGCACGCTCTTCGCCTGACGGTCGGTCGCGTCGCGCTGCAGGGCTTCCTGCGCGGCAACGATTGCCTGACCGTAGTGGTTCTGCGCGAACTGGATTTGCGCGATGCGCGACCACGGCTCCTCGCGCGTCGGATCCGACTTCGCGAGCTGCTGATACAGGCCGAGGGCCTTGTCCTGGTCCCCCGCCTTCGCAACTGCGTCCGCATCCGCCAGCGACTTGTTGAACACCTCGGCAGTCGGCGGTGCGGGAGGCTGGCTCGCGCAACCGGCGATCACGCCGCAAGCCACTACTACCCCAGACAGTTTTGCGAAGAGACGGTCTTTCATCGTTATATCCACCGGCGCGTGAGTTTTAAATCGTTGAGAATCTGGTTCTTTTGCTTTGCAAGAAGCGCGCGGGTATAGTACCGATCAATTTTTCATAATTCAATCGTCGTGTGAAGAGTAATTCCTTTTAAAACCGGGCGCTACCCCCTCCAATGGCCTATCGCGGCGGGCTCGCAGCGATTTTTCGTTCGGCCGGAAATGGGCAAGTTTTACTGGTTCCGCGACGCGCCGCCGGGGTGGCGGCAAAATTTTCCTGGCGCCTGCCACGATGCGGGCGTGCTTAATAATTGAACAGTGCAATGCCGGGGATACGCAGCGAACGCGGAAATACCCGGCAGATTTGACAGGGATAAAGGCCGCACGCCGGATATACGATGAGATCGTTGATGATTCGCTACGCGCTGCCGCTGGTTGCCTGCGCGCTCCTGGCCGGATGCGCGGCCGCCCCGCTGCTCGGCTCGGCCGCGAGCGCCGTGATGTCCGCGGCCGGTATCGGCAAGCCCGAGGTGCCCGACGCGCAGAAGCCGCCGCGCAACCTCGGCATCACGCTCGCCGCCGCGCCGAACCTGAACGCCGCGACCGACAACAAACCGCTCGCGCTCGTCGTGCGGCTCTATACGCTGAAAGACCCGACATCGTTCCAGCAGGCGCCGTTCGACGCATTTACGGATCCGACCAAGGAAAAGGCCGCGCTGGGCGCGGATTTGCTGAACGTGCGCGAAATCACGCTGATTCCGGGCCAGCGCTATACGGCGACCGAGAAGGTTTCGCGCGAAGCGCAGGCATTCGGCATCGTCGCGCTGTTCCGCGATCCCGCACTGCAACGATGGAAACTGACGTTCGACCCGGTGAAGTCGGAGAAATCCGGCATAATCATCGGCCTGCATAATTGCGCGATGACGGTCACCGACGGCACTGTCATCGCACCGCAACAGGGTGCGCCTTCGCAACCGCTGAATTTGCTTTCTTCGGTCTCCTGCGGTTAAACAATGACGCACGAATGTCAATTAACAAGAGTTAACAATTGGCGATTTAATTCGGGCACGAACAAATCGATTACATCGCAACGCGACATTAACCGGATTTGACATGAGTTATTCGGCCAAGGTGCTGTGGGGGGAAGGGCTGTTCCTCCGGCCTCAACACTTTCAGCGACAGGACGCGTACCACGAAGCGCGCCTGTTCGAATCGATCCAGGCGATCCAGCCGTACAACTGGGGCGTGCGCTCGGTGCGCATCGACCGCGATGCGCTCGGCAGCAACGTGCTGCGGGTGGCCGAGCTCGCGCTCGTGTTCCCGGACGGCGCGCTGTATGCCGCGCCGCAGGCCGACGACCTGCCGCCGCCGATCGCGCTGGACACGCTGCCTGACGGCATCAACGAATTCGTGTTCTATCTCGCGCTGCACCCGCTGCGCGAGAACGGCACCAACTACAGCGACGATCCGTCCGCCGGCTTCATGACGCGTTTCGTCAGCGAGCAGACGAGCGTCGGCGACAACTTCACCGACGCGGCCGAAGCCGACATCACGTTCCTGAAGACGCAGGTCAAGCTGATCGCACACAGCGAGCCGCGCGACCAGCTGCTGTCGGTGCCGCTCGTGCGCGTGCGCCGCACCGCGACGTCCGGTTTCGAGCTCGACGACAGCTTCGTGCCGCCGTGCCTCGCGATCGACGCGTCGCCGATCCTGCACCAGCGGCTGCGCCAGCTCGTCGACGCGCTGCAGGCGAAAGTGAACGCGCTGTACGGCTTCCACCGCGAGCCGTCGAAGAACATCATCGAGTTCCGCTCGGGCGACATCGCGTCGTTCTGGCTGCTGCACACCGCGAACGCCGCGTTCGCGACGCTCGCGCACCTGCACCAGCACTCCGCGCTGCATCCGGAGCGGCTGTTCCAGGAACTGCTGCGCCTCGCGGGCCAGCTGATGACGTTCTCGAAGGGCTACTCGCTCGCCGACCTGCCGGTGTACCGCCACGACGATCCGGGCCCGAGCTTTGCCCGTCTCGACCTGATGCTGCGCGAGCTGCTCGACACCGTGATCTCGACGCGCTACTTCGCGATCACGCTGGACGAGGTGCGCCCGTCGTTCCACCTCGGCCGCCTCGATTCCGGCAAGATCGACGACAAGACCGAGTTCTACCTGGCCGTGTCCGCGGACATGCCGAGCGTCGAGCTCGTCGACGCGGTGCCGGCCCGCTTCAAGGTCGGCGCGCCCGACGACGTCGACAAGCTCGTGCTGTCGGCGATGCCCGGCGTGCGGCTCTCGTACACGCCGCAGGTGCCGCCCGCGATTCCGGTCCGCCCCGGCGCATGCTACTTCGCGCTCGATTCGCGTAGCCCGCTGTACGAGCGCATGCTGCAGGCCCAGTCCGCGATGATCTATGCGCCGACTGGCATCAATGACCTGAAATTCGAACTGATCGCGGTCACATCATGAGCTACGCGCCTTCCCTGTTCGGCGACAACGCGCCGGCCCCCCTGCATACCCCGGCGTCGACGGACGCCTCGTTCCAGGCCCGTTCGCTGCTCGACCTGCTGTACGACGGGTTCTTCATGCTGTTCCTGCTCAAGAACGGGCGGGAGCCGGAAAGCGCGGGCGAGTTCAGCACGCGGATCCAGGAGTTCCTGTCGGATTTCGAGCGCGGCGCGAAGAAGCTGAATATCGCGGCTGAAGACGTGTACGGCGCGAAGTTCGCGTTCTGCGCGGCGATCGACGAGACGGTGCTGTCGTCGCAGTTCAAGATCCGCACGGACTGGGAACGCCGGCCGCTGCAGCTCGTGCTGTTCGGCGAGCAGCTCGCGGGCGAGAAGTTCTTCCAGTATCTCGAGGACTGCCGCGCGCAGGGCGCGGCGCGGCTGCAGTCGCTCGAGGTGTTTCACATGTGCCTGCTGCTCGGGTTCCAGGGCAAGTATCTGCTCGAAGGGCCGGAGAAGCTGGCTTACCTTACCGCGCGGCTGGGGGACGAGATCGCGCATATGAAGGGCAAGCGGGCGCCGTTCGCGCCGCATTGGCCGTTGCCGGATCAGATCGCGCACCGACTCAAGCGCGAAGTGCCGGTTTGGGCGATCGGGGCCGTGTTCGCGCTGGTCGCGCTGCTCGGGTATCTCGGGCTCAACACGTATCTGAAGGACAAGACGCTGCAGGCGCTGGCGCCTTATTCGCAGGTGATCAAGGTCGGGCCGGAGTCGGCTAATTTGACGATTTCGTTGCCTTGAGGGGTGCTGGTTGTTTGGGCAACGCCCGATGAGAAAAGGACCGCTTGGCGGTCCTTTTTTGTTTGTGGCGTGCTCGCTGCGTGACGTCAGAACAGGATGAACGCATCGTTTTCGACGTAGAACACGAACGCGTCGAACAACTGCGCCACGCTCGGTTCATCGACCTGGTCGTGCGCGTTGATCACGATGTCCTCGATCGTCGCGCTGTCCAGCGTCACTTGCCAGCCGGGCTGCCGGGCAATGGCGGGCACTGCTTCATCTTCAGCGTCTTTGGTGTCTTCGGAGAATGCACCCTCCGTGTCGAGCGTCCATGGCATCGCAGGTAGGTAGAGCCAACCGGAGAAATCGCCTGGGCGTTCAAGAATGTGTTTCAGCGACACGGCGGTCGCGAGGGTGGTCGACATGGGTATTGCGGTTGTATCGAAGTGAATGCAGCACGACTGCCGCATGATCGCGGCGGCCGCGCGTGATTATGCCAATTCCACGGCAGCACGATTGGACAGTTGCCGTCGCAGGTCAATCTGCTTGTTACCGGATGGCGGGTCGTGGTCTGCAAGGCCAACGATATGCGCGCCGTCTTCGAACGTCCAAGTCACGACCTTCGCAACGAATCCGGCATCCATTTTTTCGGTGCCTGACCGACGTTGCGCACATTCCATGCAACAGGCCGAATTCCGGCGCATTCAAGCTGCTAAGTCGGTTTCCCGAAATACACGATATCGCATGCGTCGATCCAGCCCGAGCATTCATCGGGCAGCGCGTCACGCCACATCCGGTTCGTGTCGATGCGACTGTCGGACGCGAACAGCACCACGTCTCGCATCGATGCAATGTCGATGGTCAATACGATCAGATTGCCAGCCCGCCCGGTAAATGCAGCGCGCCGGCAGGATCCGGGATCCTCGACATCATCGAAGAACACCACGCCGGACGCAGCGAGGTCAGCCTCTCGGCAATGCATGTATCCCAAGTCCGCGATCCGGACCGGGTGCGCCTGAAACGCAGCGGCAAGTGAATGGTAGTGAACCGTCGTCATGATCGGGATTGCCTCGATCCGCTCATGTCGAATCCCTGACCAGATCGAGGAAACCTCGCGGCGCGTACCGCCAGGGCCGAGCCGGTCACGCGGTCCTGTTCATATATTCGTCGAAGCACTTTTCGCAAACAGGGACAAGGCCGCCAAAGACAGAAGCATGCGCTTCTTCGAAATAAGCAACGACGGGCAACAGCATCGTGTGAGGCCCGTTGGATCGGGCCACTGAACGGGATTGGGCGTTTATTGATAGACGTTATGCGCTGCCTAAATAGCCGTAGGTAATTCCCTCCATGCGAACCCAATCGCACTTAAATGCAATCGACGCGCCCTCCTTGCAATTGATCGTTACCGAAGCAACATCGTCGGCGACATTCGGTATAAACGTCGCAACTATGTTGTCATGCCCCCACCCACTGATCGAGAGGTCGCAAACACCGATAAACGACAAGTTCAGATAGACAACGTCATAGTCTTTCGGCCATCGGTTCGGATGAGACAGTGGCTTCTGAGTGGTCATGAATTTCAATGACAGCCGAGGTTCGTCCCGCTTGAGTTGAATTTCGACGATTTCGGCGCCATCGAGCGGTGCGTTTCTCCCGTAAAATGCGGTGAGCGCTTGTGGATTCATGATCCGCTGTATCAGACTCATTTCTTGTTCCGGCAGTCGAAGTAAGAGTGATCGTCCATTCCCTGAATTTTTCCTGTTCGGGCGTTGTCTTCCGGACGCACCTTGTGATGTGACGGTTGATCGCCGACTCCCCCTTCTCCAAATACGTGGCCGGCAGAATGGTCTTGGATAACCACATTTTTACCACCAATCTGGTAAGTCAATTCCCGTGTCATGATGGACTTGTTGTTATCGCCAAGAAGCCAATCTCCACTGGAATTCGTCAACGGAACCATTTTCTGGCTAATCGGCTGCTGCGACAACGGGATGCCGAGCTGCCGACGAATATCTCTTAGGCTTGACCGGCGAGACTTTTTACATGGATCGCAAGGGCAACGGGCAAGGCCACGCGGGTCGATCCACTGCGTCGGATTGGGCGCGTATTGATAGACGTTTACGCCGCCCGCGAGCCCGATCGGGTCCTTGCTGATGAAGCGGCCGCTGTTCGGATCGTAATACCGATGTCGGTTATAAGCGAGCCCCGACTCCTCATCAACCTGCTGCCCCTGAAACCGCAGCGAATTCCTCGCCACGATTCCCGCAGCCTTCGAAGCCCGGGCAATCACCTCCCGCGCTTCCCCCCAAGCCTTGTACGACGCCTCCCACACCACATCCCCATAGTCGTCCGTGAGAAGCTGCGGCGTGCCGATCTGGTCACAGTGGTAATAGAACAGCTTTGCGCCAGCCCGCCGTTCCGGCACCTTCTGCAGCGGGTCTTCCTCCGGCACATACCGGTCGGTACTCTTCCACTCCGGCGTCTCGATCCCCTCGACCGGCTCGGCCACGTACTGCGCCAGCGGCACAAACGTGCCCGGCTCGTAGATATAGTGCGTGCCCCTCTCCCCATCGCTTTCATACGCCAACGCGTCGCCGTCCCACCCGAACACCGTGCGCTCGCCGTTCACCTCCTTCGCGATCCGGCGGCCGAACGCGTCGTAGAAATACCGCGACTGGCTCTGCCGCGACGCCTCGGCGACCCGCGCCGACCGCAGGCGATTGAATTCGTCCCACTCGTATTCCTGCTCGCCCGCCTGCGTGCGTTTGCGCACCAGGTTCCCGCGCGCGTCGTACTCGAAGTGCGTCCCCGCATAGGACTTCAACAGGTTGCCCAGCACCTTCGGCACGTCGACCGGCAGCGTGCTCTCCGCCCTCACCGGGCTCGGCCGCGACGCCGGCACCTCGCTCGCCCGCACCGGATCGACGATGTTGCTCGCCGGATCGAACGCAAACCGCTCCTTCGCGACCGGACTGATCGCCTCGATCAACCGGCCGACCGGATCGTAGCGATAGTCCGTCCCACCCTTGCGGCTGTCCTCGATGCGCGACAACTGCCCCGCCGCGTCGTAGCGATACCGACGCTCGACCAAAGGCGCAGGCGACGTCGACCGCTGAACCGTCTGCTGCAATACCCGCCCCGCCGGATCGTAGGTCGTGCGCTGCCCGACTTCGCTCGACAGCACCCGCACTGTTTCCCGGTGCAGGTCGTCACGCTCGAACTGCACGCGCTCCTCGCCGTCCAGCAGCATCCCGTGCACATGCCCCGAGCCATACATCAGCCAGTCGACCGAGTGGCCATCCGGTCGCACGGTCTTCCGCCGATTGCCGAGTTCGTCGTATTCGTGATGCCACACATAGCTGCGCCGCTCGCCGAACAGATCGTAGGCGTGATGCTCGCGCACCACATTGCCGACCGCATCGAAGAAGAACTGCACGCGGCTGTACCGATTCACCGCGTCAATCAACCGGCCGCTCGGGTCGTACGCAAATCGCTCCTCGCTCTCCCCCGCGACGCGCTTCAGCAGCCGGCCGTTCGCGTCGACGTCGATCGACGTCACGCAACCGGCCTCATCGACCGAAACGAGGCTGCCGCTGTCCGGATCGTATTGATAGCGCTTCGACTTCCCGTCGAAGCCGACTTCCTCGATCAGGCGCCCCGCCGGGTCGTAGCGAAACTGGTACGTCGCGAGGTTCGCATCGGTCAGCGCGCTCAGCCGGCCCAGGCGATCGTAGCGATACGCCAGCGTCTGCCCGAGCGCATCCGCGCGGCTCGCGATCCGGCCGGCGGCATCGTAGCTGTATCCGGTCGACCGGTTGAGCTGGTCGGTGTATCGCAACAGCCTCCCCTCGGCATCGTATTGCACCCGCTCGACGCCGGCGGGCGAACGCATCTCGGTCAACTGCCCGTTCGAACCATAGCCATAGGCAACCACGCCACCGGACGCGTCCTTTGATTCGACCACGCGGCCAACGTCGTCGTACCGCCACTCCGTCTTTTTTCCGGAGCAATCGGTATAGCTCGCCAATTGCCCCGCGTCGGTGTATTCGATCGACTTCGACCCGCCCTTGGCATCGGTGATTTTCACCGGCAGCCCCTGGCCGTTGTAGCCGTACTTCGTCGCGTGCTCGATCGGATCGATTTCCTCGACGAGGTTGCCCGCATCGTCGTACTTCCGCTGCCACGCATGCCCGTTCGGATCGACAAGGCGAACCATCTGGTCCTTGTCGTCGTATGCCATCTCGATGACGCTGCCGTCCGCGCGCTGATGCCGAACGAGGTTTCCGCGCGCATCGTATTCCCGGCGTTCGATGCTGCCGTCCTGACGGATATGCAGCACCAGATTGTGATGCGCATCGCGCCGGAACCACTCCTGATTGCCGTCCGGATAGACGATCCGGTACACGTAGCCGTGGATGTTGAAGTAGTACCGCGTCATCTGGCCCAGCGCATCGGTCACATAGGTCAGGCGGATGTTCGGGTTCCACGCGAGCCGGATATCGAGGCTGCCGTCGTCCGCGTATTCGCGGATGCACTTCGCGTCCGCATTGTTGTCGGCGTCCGCGCCGTCCCACTCCAGCGTCATGCCACGCCCCGTGCGATCGGTATAGCGCGTCACGAGGTGACGATGGTACTGATAGGTCCGGGCGTTGCGATGGCGATCGACCGCGCGCACGAGATCGCCTTCGCCGTCGTATTCGTAGCTCGCCAGCGCGCGGCGCCCGCCGTCCTTCAGCACCTGCTCGATCTGCACGATGCGACCGTGCCTGTCGTGCTCGAACGCGAGCACGTTGCCGCTCGCGTCGATCAGTCGCGCGAGGCGATCGAGCGTATCGTAGTCGAGCGTGATCGTGTTGCCAGCGCGGTCCTTCTGCATCGCGAGCCGGAATGCGTCGCCGCGGCGCTCGTACACGTGCAGCACGACGTGACCGTAGGCGATCGTTACCCACGTCTCGTCGAGACGCGACAGCGTCAGGTTCTCCGACAGGTCGTCGTGCACCGCGCCGACCGCGAGCGCCGGATAGTCGATGCTGCGCCCTTCCGCATCGCGATAGATCCACCGTCCGTTCTCGATATCGATCCGGGTCGTATACGGCGTAATCCAGCGCGCGCCCAGTTCGCCATCGTCATACGCGGCGAGCCGCGAACGATACGTACGCTCCCAGACGAGCGGCAGCGCGCCCGGCAACTCGAAATCCACGTGCGAGAACGTTTCGTCGCCGAACGCGAAATCGATCGAGGCCGGCGACGCACCCAGCCCGCATGCCTTGCATCCGCTCTTCCCCGGCCCCTCCGCCGGCGCCTGACCGTCGATCTTCTCGAGCCCTTCCTGCTCACGCGTCTTCCTCGCCTGGCTCTTCCCGCCCGGCTTGACGTCGGTACTCTGCTCGTGAAGCTTCGCGCGTGCCTTGACGCGCCCGACGGCCTCGATCAGTTGCAAAACCAGCCACATCATCTTGCCTTCTTCGCTGCCGGCCAGCGAACGGATCGACGTCGCGATCTTCGGCGCCTCCGTGCGCAGGAAGGTCACCGTGCCGCGAAACGGCTCGAGCCAGACATCCGGCGCGAGTTTCGCCATCGTGCCCGCCGTCTTGTTCGCAACCTTCTTGCCGAGCGCCTTGGTGCCCTCGTAAGCGAACTGGATGCCGTCGCTCACGCGACTCGGGCTGTACCATGGCCGGTGGTCCGCCATCTTCTTCGCGAGCGCTTGCTGGCGTTTCAGATTGGCGTTGGCATCGAAGAGCTGCCCGTGCAGCGCCTTGTCCATGCCGGTCGCCAGCGCAAGCATCAGCTCCTCGCACTTCGACGCGCATCCGTTGAGCAGTTCGACGAGGCCGGTCTTCAGCTTGTTGAGAAAATCCTCGATCTCGGTCGCGCACGTCGCGTTGATGTGCGTGACCAGCACGGAAATGAGCGCCGCGCCGAGGTTGTTGCGCGTCATCAGCAGTTCGTGGCGAACGAGCGCGAGCAGCGGGCGCGCCGACATCCGGAACGGCGCGAGCGTCGGCGGAATCGGAATGATGCCGAGCAGGTTGATCGCGAGGCTCATGTAGTCGAGCACCTGGCCGCCGCGCTTCTCGATGATTTCGGCGATATCGCCGAGCGCATCGACCATCGCCATGATGTTGCCGACGATCGGCACCGCGCCGGCAACCGTCTTCACGTCCTCGAACGTGACGTGATTGCCGCTGATCTTGCGCAGCCACGCGTCGAAGCGGTTGCCGACCACCGCGACGTCCTTCGGCGAAACGTCGCTGAGCCAGGTAACGGCCGGTTCCTTCTCTGCGCCCGGTGGAAGTTGTTGTGCCATGTCGTTCTTCGTTCAATTCGTTTTTTTCAAGACGGCTGACAAGCCACCGCCCTCTCAGGATTTCAGCGGCCCGCCAAACCCGCTCGTCGGCAGCTTCATGCCGGGCGCACCCGCAGCCGATGCGACCGTCGCCGCACCCTTGCCCGCGATCCCGGTAACACCTGGCAACGCGCCGGACGCGGCCTTGGTAACCGGCGCAGCCAAGGCCGCAAGCCCGCCTTGCCGTGCCGCCTGCACCATCCCCGCTACCTGCTTCGCGGCACCGGCCAGGCTCGAAGCCGTCTGCAACGCCGAGACTGCGCCCGCGCCGCCCAGCGCGCCTGCCGCAGCCGGCAACGCGGAACTCGCCAGACCGCCCAACGCAGCACTTGCACCGCCGCCGCTCGCGAGGCCCATGGCGGCCGTCGTCGCAGCGGGGGCCATCCCTTGCAACTGGCTGGCAAGCTGCCCCGTTGCCGCTGCCTGAGCCGCTTCCGGCGACGGTTCGACCGGCTCCGCCGGCCATTTCGCCTGCTTGAAATAGTTCGCCGGTTGGTCCGATTCGCGCGGATCCTTCCCGAACTCGACACGTACCGAGCCCGGCGGCAGCCCGCTCACGACCGTGTAGCCGCTGTTGTCGAGCGCCCCCTTCTTCAGCACGGCACCGTTCACGTCTTTCACCGTGAACAGCCCGCCCTTCACCGCCTCGCCGTTCACGTACTTGTGAAACAACTCCAACTGCCCCGGCTGATCCGGCCGCGGGCTCGGCAGCGGATACCCCATGCTCGCCGGCCCCGCGAACGTATGCGACGCACCCTTCACATCGACCGCGCCCGGCGTATGAATCTCGATGTTCCCGCCTTGAATGCGGATGTACCCGCCGCCGCTCGTCAGCAGGATCCCCTGATCGGCCGCGATCTCGATCCGGTCGGTTGCCGACACGACCTTCACCGCCTTCTGCGCGGTCACCTCGATGTTGTCCGACTGCGCCTGGATCTCCACCTTGCCCTTGCCCGCGAACAGCCTCATCCCCGCGTTCTGCACGAACAGGCTCAGCTTCTGCCCGATGCTGCCGATCAGCGACTTGCCCGCCGCCACGTGCACGCTCTGCCCGCTCGCCACGTTCACGTGATCGTTCGCGACCACATGCACCGACTGTTGCGTCGACATCCCGATTCCCGACGGGCTGCCGAACAGCATCACCGGCTCCTTGAACGCGTTCGCGTTACCCGTGCCGCCGCCTGCCGTGCGCCCGCCGGACGCGCTGCCCGACGCGCTGTCCTGCGTCGCATCCGTGAACGCGCGCATCGTGTCCTGCGCATCCTTCAGGCTTTCCGCCTGATGCTGCTCGCTCACGCCCGACATCGCCTCGATGAGGCTCTCGCCCGTCACGAGCTGCTGCTGCGCCTCCTTCACGTCGAGCGGCTGGCTGTTCGCCGCCTTCGGGTGTGTAGTCACGTACAGGCCCTGGCTCGCCCGCACCGCGCCATACGCATCCGATCGCAGATCGAACCCGCTGCCGAGATACGATCCGCGCGAATTGCCGTTCTGGTCGATGATGTAGCCCAGGTGCAGCAGGCTGTTCGCGCTGCTGCTCATCAGCTGCACGCGGTTCTGCCCGGTCGCGTCGTCCATCACGAGCTGGTTGTAGCCGCCGCCCGAATACTCCTTCGACCGATACCCGGACAGGATCCCGTCGCTATGCCACTGCGGCTGGTTCGCGCCGTTGTACACGCGCCCGACGGCCAGCGGCCGATCACAGTCGCCGCCGACGTAGTCGATCAGCACTTCCTCGCCGATGCGCGGCACGTGCACGCCGCCATAGCCGCCGCCCGTATCCGACTGCACGACGCGCACCCAGCACGACGCGTTCTCGTCGCCCGGATTCAACCGGTCCCACACGAACTGCACACGGATCCGGTTCAACGAGTCGGTGTAGACCTCTTCGCCCTGCGGCCCGACGACGATCGCCGTCTCGAGATGCATCTCCGGTTTTTTATGCTCGAACGGGCTGCGATACGGCACGCTCACGCGCTGCGCTTCGACCTCGACGAGATAGAAGCCGACCGAGCCGTCGTCGTGCGGCACGCGAAACGCGGGGTCGGCACCGTAGCCCTCCTGCGCTTGCGTCAACGCTTCGCGCAGGCTGTGCGGAAAATTCGCGCTGCTGCCCGCAACGGGCAGGTTGTTCTCGATCCACCATTCGACGCCGATCGCCGCGAATTCGCGCTGGTCGGCCGGATCGCGATCGTGCTCGGGATGGTCCGCCAGCGTGAAGCGTCGGCCGGCATCGATCGCACGCACGCCGCCCGCGCCATGGAAGCGCTTTGCCTGCGACTCCCATTCCTCCATCCTGACCTTCGTCAGATGGTCGCCGCGCGTCTGGTCCAGATACGTATAGGCGCCCGTGTACTCGTACACCTCGAGCTGATCGGGCAACTCGCCCTGACCGGCCATCGTCGGCAGCGACGTCCCTTTCGGGTTCGACGGCTGCGCGGGATTCTTGTAGTCGAACGTGCGCGTCGATCGCGTGACGCTCTGCAGCGTGCGCGTGCCCGACCATTGCGTGAACGCATCGGCTTCGCTCGCCGCACCGCCACGATAGAAGCGCACGGTCTGCGGCGACAGCGGCGCGAACGCCTGCAAGTTATCGGTAATCACGAGCGTGTGCGACTTGCCGTCGTCGGCCTGCTGCCACGCGCAGTAGAGCCCCTCGTCCTCCATCAGCCGATGCACGAAATGCCAGTCGGTGTCGTGCTGGCGCGTGTACGAGCGATTCGGCAACGGCTTCGACAGCGCAAAGCGGAAATGGCCCTTCGCCTGCGGATGCTGGTTCAGCACGTCGCTGATGATCTGGTCGACGGTCGTGTCGTTCCAGAGCCGCTGATCGCGACGGAATTTCAGGAAGTGGGTGAAATCGGCGAACGCGAGCTGATAGGTCGTGAGCCCGCCGTCGGCGCCGAGCCGGCGCGCTGTATGCACGTACCCGTTGATCGGCCGGTAACGGAGATCGCCCTGCTGGATCCACAACGTGACGGGCCGTGCGATCAGCTTTTTAAGTTCCACATCACTGTCGGTCGACAGCACGTCCAGCGTGAACTCGTACGCGCGCCCGATACGTGAGCGGCCGACTGCCCGCTGAACGGTCAGGACGTTGGCCCCCAATGGCGTATCGAGCTTCAGCAACCGATCCTGCTGAAGCAACCCGCCGCGCAATGCGGCGATTGTGTTCTGCATGTTCATGGCTACGGCCTTTTCTTCTTTTGACGCGCCCTCGGATGGCGCAGTGTTCGATTTCTCCCGCGAGATTTTACAGAGAAATTACGGCACGATTTTGAAAAATGACCTGATTTAAAAGAACATTTTCTCGACAATCGAAACCAGTCCGCGCGGGCTGGGCAGGCCGGTTGCGCGCCGCCAACCGGCACATGGCGATCCCGTCTGCGGTTTGTCGTCTCCAGCGCCTCCCGTGAAATCGCTTTCAATCAGGGCCAATTCGACTTCCTGCGCGGCGCGGTTGCGAGTAGTGTCTACCTGCCCGTATTGCGGCCCGCCGCGCCCGAGCGGCGCCCGGCGCTCACCACACCACGCTGACCACTGGAGATCTGCAATGAAACGTTCGAAGTTCCTGCTGTCGGGCCTGCTGCTCGCGTCGGCCCTCGGCTTCACGGCCGTCGCCGCGCACGCGGACGACCTGCTCGATTCGGTCAAGAAAGCCGGCGTGCTGCGCGTCGGCCTCGAAGGCACGTATCCGCCGTTCAACTCGCGCGGCACGTCGGGCCAGCTCGAGGGTTTCGACGTCGATGTCGCGAACGCCGTCGCCGGCAAGCTCGGCGTGAAGACGCAGTTCATCCCGACCGAATGGAGCGGCATCATCGCGGGCCTGCAGGCCGGCAAGTTCGACGTGATCGTCAACCAGGTCACGATCACGCCGCAGCGCAAGGAAGCGCTCGACTTCAGCGAGCCGTACACGTACTCGGCCGCGCAGCTGATCCAGCGCAAGGACGACACGCGCAACTTCAAGTCGCTCGACGACTTCAAGGGCAAGAAGCTCGGCGTGACGCTCGGTACCAACTATGACCAGATGGCGCGCACCGTGCCGGGCATCGAGGTGCAGACGTATCCGGGCGCGCCGGAGAAGCTGCGCGACCTCGCCGCGGGCCGGATCGAGGCGACGCTCGACGACCGCCTGATGCTGCCGTACATGATCAAGACGTCGAACCTGCCGCTACGCGCGGGCGCGGTGCTGAACGGCGGCAAGCAGGAAATGGCGATCCCGTTCCGCAAGGGCAACCCGAAGTTCGAGAAGGCGATCAACGACGCGCTCGATTCGCTGCGCAAGGACGGCACGCTGAAGAAGATTTCGATGCACTGGTTCGGCAGCGACGTGACCGTGCCGGTCGCGCAGTAAGCGGCTCGGCGCTTCAACGCGTCACGTTCTTCGTCTCGATGAAGGCGTGACGCGCCCCTTCAGGCCGCTTGGTCGAAGCGCGCCAGCAGCATCCGGCCGATCGGTGTCAGCGCCGGGCGCGCGGCCACGGCGTTCAGGCGCACCTGCGTATCGTCCACCAGCCGCTTCTCGACCAGCACGGCGAACGCGGGATTCGACGGATCGACGCTGTCCGGCCCACGCGCGATGCGCAACAGCATCGAGAATTCATGCGGACTCAGCATGGTCTCTGTCTCCTGATCGTCCGCGATCCGGTTCGAACCGTCGTCGATCGTATTTTCGAATGAAATGGCGCGATGCGTGACTACCGCGCCGCCGGGAGCGAGATCCCGGTCGGGCCGCCTGCGACGCGGGCACGTCGTCGCGAGCGAATTGCGCACGTTCCCGGTCCGGCGGTGTCGCCGCGACGGGAACGTGCAACGTTATGAGCGCACCGTGACGTGACCGTGACAGGAGAACGGGGTGCGGAAGAGCGCTCGTTACACACGATTTCGGTTCAATACCCTTGCGATCGACGAAGACGGACCGCATCGCATGCCTGGCCGTCAGTTGCCCCGTCCGCCGGCTGTTGCGCCCCCTTCATCGCGAATCGACCGAATACGGGAAGCCCGCACGCCCCGATCCGCTCGCATGGCGCATGCAGCGCACGACCACGTTCACCGCGCGCCCGAGTGTCATCCCGACGAGCACGCCCCATACCGCGAACGACAGCATCACGAAGCCGCTCGTCGCCGCCCACGGCGCGTGCACGGCGACCGCGTAATGGATGCCGGTTTCGGCGACGAACGTCAGCATCAGCGTGACGAGCAGGCTCGCGTCGCCAGGCAGGCGCACACGCAAGCCCGACGAGGCCGGACGGTACTCGAGCTGCCACCGGCCCGCGTGCAGCCAGCCCAGCGTCGCGCCGCCCAGGACGGCCGCCAGCGCGATCGCATTCGCGTCGACACCCGCATGCGGAAAGAGTCCGTTCAGGCTGGCGATGCCGAGCATCCCGAACGCGACCGGCGAGATCAGCGGTCGTGCCGCCGGCACCTCGCGCGGAAAACAGCGCTTGATGCCGATATAGAGCAGCACGCAGAACATGACGTAGACGTAAGGCTTCAGGTGAAAGATCGCGGACATGGTCGGGCTCGCCTGATCGGAGTGGACACGGCAACACCTTACTGCTGGGTCCCGGCAGGCGGCACGGCTTGCGACGGGACGCCGGAATTCGCGGACGAATTGCGCATCGAGGCGACGATCGCTCGGCGGATCGGGGAGATCGATGCACCCATGAGTCCGGCCGCAGGCGACTGCTGCACCGAAAGAGCCGCCTTCAACCGGCCGCTCGGCGCGTCGTGCTCGACGCGCAACCTGCAATGCCCCGTGTCCATCCGCAGCCCCTTCCACTACACTCGTGACGGAGACCGGCCAACCGTCGGCAACCGAAGCGCTTCGTCGAAGCCGCGTGCGGTTCGTCGCAACGCGCACGCTGTCGGCCCGACCGGCAGTAAGGTCAGGCCATCGGCGCATCGCGCGCCCATACCCTCCCCCGACACCATGCGAGCCACGTCCGACCCTTCGCCGATTCCACCGCCACCCGCCGGTACCTCGCCGCGGCTGTTGCGCGATCCGGCCGCGTTGCTCGCGTTCGCGTGCTTCAACTCGGTCGTCGGCCTGGGTTTCTGGGCGCTCCATTTCCAGGAACCGCTGCTGTCCTACCTCGTCGTCTCCAACGCGATCGGTTTCTGCGCGCTGCTGTTCAGCTATGCCGCCGACCGGCTGTTGCCGCGCAAGCCGGGGCTCGTGCTGAAAGCCATCGTGATCGCACCGGCCAGCGTGCTCATCGGCTTCGAGATCTCGGCGACGATCGTCGGCGGAAACGTGCCGCACGTGTTCGGACGCGCCCGCATCGGCACGTGGGACAACTACGGGCCGTCGTTTCTCATCTCGGCGATCCTGTTCGTGTGCGTGTCGCTGTTCCTGCAGTCCATGCGCATGCGTGCGACGCTCGAGACCGAGCGCCGCGAAGCCGCCGAAGCGCGCCAGGCCGAGACGGCCGCGCGCCTGGCGCTGCTGCAGGCGCAGATCGAGCCGCACTTCCTGTTCAATACGCTCGCGAACGTGCAGAGCCTGATCGAGCGCGATCCGGCTCGCGCGTCGACGATGCTCGACAGCCTGAACCGCTACCTGCGTGCGAGCCTGCGACGCACGCGCGATGCGACGTCGACGCTCGGTGAAGAACTCGAGCTCGTCGACGCGTTGCTGAAGATCGCGTCGATCCGGCTCGGCGAGCGGCTTTCGTATGCGATCGACGTGCCGACGGATCTGCACGCGCTGCCGTTCTCGCCGCTGCTGCTGCAGCCGCTCGTCGAGAATGCGCTGCTGCACGGGATCGAGCCGTCGATCGACGGCGGCGTGATCGTGATTCGCGGCAGGATGCGCGGCGAAAGCCTCGAACTGAACGTGATCGATACGGGCGTCGGGCTCGGCAAAGGCGACACGCGCCTGCATGGCGGCGTCGGGCTCGCCAACGTCGCCGCGCGCATCCGGACGCTGCACGGCGAGCGCGGCCGCGTCTGCGTCGAAACGAACGCCGCCGCCGCACATGGTGTCACCGCAACCCTGCTGATTCCGATCGACTGACATGCCGACTGCCCTCATTGCCGACGATGAACCGAACCTGTCCGCGTCGCTCGCGCAGCGGCTGGGCCAGCTTTGGCCCGAACTGGAGATCGTCGCGATGCCACGCAACGGCGTCGAAACGCTGGCCGTGCTGAACGCGTCGCCGCGCCCGGACATCGCGTTTCTCGACATCCGCATGCCCGGCATCGACGGGTTGAAGCTCGCTGCGCTGGCGCCCGACGTGCATGTCGTGTTCGTCACGGCCTACGACGAATATGCGGTCGACGCGTTCGATCGGGCAGCGGTCGACTACCTGCTGAAGCCGGTAACGGACGAGCGTCTGCTGCGCTGTATCGCGAAGCTGCAGCGCGGCGGGCCTGCGCCCGCGCAAGCCGATGCGCTCGCGCAGGCGGCGCAAGCGAGCGAGGCGGCACCGATCCGCTGGCTGACGGTTGGTGTGAAAGATGCGACGCGGCTCGTCTCGGTCGACGACGTGCTGTATTTCCAGGCGTCGGAGAAGTACACGGAAATCGTCACGGCCGGTGAACGGCTCGTGATTCGCACGCCGTTGAAGGAGTTGATGCAGCGGCTCGATCCGGAACGGTTCGCGCAGGTGCATCGCGGTGTGATCGTTGCGTACGCAGCGATCGATCGTGTCGAGCGCGATCTGCTGGGAAGGTTGCGGATTCGCGTGCACGGGCAACTGGAGATGCTGCCGGTGAGTCGTGCGTATGCGGGGTTGTTCAGGCAGATGTGATGCTATCTGCCGCCATGCCGCTTACCCGACAGATGCGGCACGGCACGATTCCGTGCGGCGGCGCGCAATTCAATTGCAGGCGTCGAGTCCGAGCACGCCCGTTCGCAGCATCACACGTCCCTTGTCCTTGATGAACGACAGACTGTATGCCCGGATTCGTTGCCCGGAGACGCACTCGGCACGACTCAGATCGATCGAATAATTGAACTCGGAAACACACTGCCCGACAGGGAGCGTCGGAGACGTACGTACCGCATCCGGACTGTGATCGTGCCCGGGATAGGCGAGGCGTAGGCCGCGAAACCGTCCGGCGATGGAAATGTCGCCCAGAAGTCGCGGTCCATCTGCCTGACCTCGGCTGGCGTCAGGCAGTCTTGTGCGAGCGGCCGGGAAAATGCGGCGGCACTGCCGCCGGCCAGCACCGAAACCAGGACGGTGACGCACCATGTCTTAACGATCTGCATTTTTCTTTTTCTGGGCAAAGGTAATGTGAAACGCGTTGTTGAGGTCTTTCGGCGTGCTCTTTTTCGAGCTCGATGCCCTTGGCCAGGCGATCCTGTGCAAAATGCGCGCTGGTCGGCGTGGGAAACAAGTATGTTAGACAGCGGTTATGAGCGACGCTCGTACCTGAAGGGAAATCGCAGACGGCCAGGACTTTCGCGTTGCCGCTTTGGAAATTTGTCAGCCGTATTGGCCGCCATTTAGGCGGGGTGACCGTATGTGGCGACAGGGAAACGGCAGTTCACTCGAACGGCAACTCGACCGCAGAAACGACGAAGGGCCGGGAGGAAAACCTCCCGGCCCTTCGTTCAATATGGTGCGGCTGCAGGACTCGAACCCGCCACCCGATGATTACAAA
Source organism: Burkholderia sp. BCC0405 (assembly GCF_902833075.1). Taxonomy (NCBI): domain Bacteria; kingdom Pseudomonadati; phylum Pseudomonadota; class Betaproteobacteria; order Burkholderiales; family Burkholderiaceae; genus Burkholderia; species Burkholderia sp. BCC0405. Next base: position 23,373 of record NZ_CADFEO010000025.1, on the reverse strand, counting down.
TCATCAAGACGCGACATTTATCGGCGTTGACCAAAGAGCCACGAATTCCATGAAGCCCATAAAACATAAGGCTACCGCGGAAATTAGTCACCTTCTGACGTTGACATAGGTTACCTCAAAGTCACAGAATCGGGTTACACACCGGTTACACGGAATGTCCATGTAACCCTCACCGAGGGCAGTAACTGTGGCGAAGGTCAATTTCACGGCAGGACGCATAGAAGCGCATAAGTGCCCTGCCGGCAAATCGCAGGCATTCATCTGGGACAGCAAGGCTCCCGGTCTCGGCTTGCGTGCAACCAAGACAGGGGCGAAGGCCTACATCTTCCAGGCGAAGCTCAACGGGGAGGCCATCCGAGTCACGATAGGCGACCCCAGAAGCTGGAACATCGACCAGGCACAGGAGGAAGCCCGCCGCCTGCAGCGCCTCGTCGACGAAGGCACCGACCCGCGCGAACACGCTGCCGAGCAGCGTGCCGCCGTGGCTACGCGAAGGGCCGAAGCCGAGCGCCAAAACGTGACATTTGCCGACGCATGGGCTGCCTACCTGATCGAGCTTGAAGCGAAACCTTCTCCGAAAACGAAGCGCCCGCGCAGCGCACAGTACATCGAGGACCACCGCAAATTGGCCGCACCCGGCGGCGAGAAAAAGAAGCGCGGAAAGGGCCTGACCAGCCAAGGCCCACTGTATCCGCTCATGCCGCTGAAACTGCCCGACATAACTGGCGACACGATCGCCAGCTGGATGGAAGGCGAGGTTACCGAACGCCCAACCAGCATCGCGTACGCCTACCGCATGTTCAAGGCTTTTGCTGGTTGGTGTGAGGGGCAAACCAAATTCAAGGGATTGTTGCCGGGCGACTGCTATTCGTCTCCCAAGGTCACTGCCCTGCTGCCCAGTACGAAAACGCCCGAAGGCGACTGCTTGGAGCGCGAGCAATTGCCGGCATGGTTTAAGGCGGTGCGCGGGCTACCCAACCCCGTAGTGTCCGCTTACCTGCAAGGGGTTCTTATTACCGGCCCACGCCGCGAAGAACTAGCCGAACTGCGGTGGGAAAACGTTGATTTGCGTTGGAACAAGATAAAGCTGCGCGACAAGATTGAAGGCGCCCGTATCATCCCACTGACGCCCTATTTCCGATCGCTCCTGCTCGAACTGAAGCGTATCAATGAAACACCGCCGAGCGTCGCGCAGATGCGGACCATGACAGCAACAGGCACGTCCTGGCAACCGTCGCCATGGGTGTTCCCGAGCAGCGCGTCGGAAAGCGGCCACATCGAGGAACCGCGCTATGCCCATGGGACCGCCATCGAACAAGCGGGCCTCCCCCATGTGACGCTGCAGGGCTTGCGCCGCTCGTTTGGCACGCTGGCGGAGTGGCTGGAAATTCCCGCCGGGGTTGTGGCCCAGATTCAGGGACACAAGCCCAGCGCACTGGCCGAGAAGCACTACCGCCGCCGACCGCTCGACTTGCTACGCCAGTGGCACGCCCGTTTCGAGGCGTGGATGCTGGAGCAAGCTCAAATCAAGTTTGAACCACCAGAAGGTTAGAAACGGCGCCCCGGTACACCGATCACTTAATTTCTACATTCGGAATCGGTGATAGCCTTGTGCCATTCACGAAGCGTTGCAATCGATCCCAAGCCGCCAAGTAGCGATGTTTCGGCACCGCCGCCAACTGCTCGTCATGCACGACTAGAAGGCGCTCCACGTGGGCGGCTTCGTTCTCCTGAAGCATCCACGGCTCGTCGCACTCAGCGCGCGCGATACAGGCATCCAGCACGGCTTCCGCTCGTCTGTACAAGTCGAGATCAAAGCCCGAGGCTGTCTCGTTACGCATGTAGAACGCCAAGTAGACGACACGCAACAGGCAAGTGACCTGATCGCAATCTCCGTTTCCCGACCGAACCACAGCCAGCGCCATATGGTTCTCCAGCGACAACGATCGCACCTTTTCAGTCGACAACGGCAACAACATCTCTTTCGTCAGCCCGACGTGCCCTCCACGGCGCATCACGCTTCTTGTCATTGGTATTCCCACAAAAAACGCAAACAATCAATCGCCAGGAGCGAATGGTGCATTCAGATTGAACTGGGTTATCGCCATGCCGTCCGGTGGCTCTTTCGAAATGACAACGTCCTGATCAATTTTCCATCGCGCCGCGGCGGCGTCTCCGCGCTCGATCTGATCATGTGAAAGCATGAATTTGATTCCGTTCAAATTCGATTTCGCGCTCTCGTTACCTTGCCTCGCGGCTATGCTCATCCACGTATAGCCGCGTATCGGATCTGCCGCCACTTTCCTGCCATACACGTATGCATCGGCTAACCAGAACTGCCCGTCGGTGTTTCCCGCACGCGCTGCCATCGTAAGCCGCCGCAGTCCTTCGGCTTCGTTACGCTCGAACGGTGGCGTGCCCCACAAATAGAAGCGCCCCAACCAAGTCTGAGCATCAGTATCACCGGCTCCGGCGGCTCGCAGCATCCAGCTTTTCCCAGTCAACTCGTCCTTCGCAACGCCTCGCCCGACGAGATACAGGCGCGCCACCATGACCTGGGCCGGCGCAAATCCGGCGCGAGCCGCCTTGAGGTACCAACCGAAAGCAGTCGTCAGATCCTTGGCAACACCGTTGCCGTTGAGATACATCCAGCCTAGTGCGTTCCATCCTGCAGGTAGTCCAGCGTCTGCGGCCTTTTGGTAAGCAGCGACGGCGCGTTCACCATTTTGTTTACGGCCACCAGTCCCGAGCGCATATAGCGTCCCTAGATCAATTAACGCGCTTGTATCACCTGCCTCCCCCCCCTTCATCAGCCACTCTTCCCCAAGCGCTGCATCAACAGGTACACCAAGGCCATTAGCGTACATACGACCGATCGCGGACATTGCCAACGCCTGTTTCACGTTCGAAGCCCGCCTGTACCATCCCATCGCTTCAGCGTAGTCGATTGGCACGCCTCGGCCCTTCTCGTATGCGCTTCCAATCGCAAACTCGGCAGCTGACAGATTCCTCTTGGCCGCATCGCGATACAGGGCCAATGCCCGCGATACGTCCCGTGGAACACCGATCCCATTGTCGTACAGAGTACCTAACAAGTAGATACCAAAGTCGTTGTGCTGATCGGCAGACAGTCTGATCCAGTGAGCGGCTTGCTGCGGATCACGCGGCACTCCAACACCAGTCGCCAAGATTTGACCAAGTTGCGCTTGCGCTTGCGCATTACCCTGCGCTGCATACATTCTCAGAATTCCTACGGCCTTGGCGTTGTTCTCTGGACGCGGCACGATTAAAAGCGACATGGAGGCCCACGCCACTTGCGCATCACTGTTTCCCGTCGCAGCGGCCTGCTCGACGAGTAGCCGACCTTTGTTTAAATCTCTAGGTACGCCGAGTCCGACGAAATACAACCATCCCAATTTGGCCTCAGCACGAGCGTCCCCGGCTGCCGTGAGTCGTTTCAACTCAGAGACCGCATCTTGATAACGACCAGCCCTAATTGCAGATTCGGCATCTTCGACAGATGCTTGGACTGGCATATTGCAACTGACGGCGCTTGCAAGCGCCGTCAGTTGCAAAGCCCAAATGATTTTTTTGCTCAGGATCATGTCGTCAATCAATAGCCCAACGATCAGCGCGTGTATTCTGCTGTCGTGGCCGAAACACGAAAGTCAATGTGCTACCAAAGAGCAACAGAATTCCGACCCATGTTGTTGCTCCGGCCCATGGAACAGCATATCCCACATAGCCGGGACCAAGTGTCCCCACTAGCGTTCGGCTATACGGCACGTAACCCAGCAAAACAAAAAAGGCCGCCAATCCCGACACGAGGAGAAAAATGCCGAGACGCCACTGCTGTTCCCCGCTGCCTGTCGTAAAAACTGCAATAAGCGGAACCACTACCATCGCAATAACGACCCATAATCGCTGCGGGCCATTCGTGACCTGAGCTAACCATCCTTTGTTCGTCAACTGTAGCAGAAACACGGCGTAGTAGTACGCGGTTGTAAAGGCCCACAGCGCAGCAGTGATGGTGCTACGCCTCGTCGCGTGAATATTGCGTAAAAGCACCGCACCATTCTCTAGATACTCCCGGGTACTACGGCCATACAGTATCGACAAGATCAACAACGGCGAAATGGTGCCGCTCAACGCCAGCGGCCACGGTGCCAACATGAATGTAGCCAGCGTCCAGAGAATCGCTCCCCACGTATACACGCCGCGCCCTAACCGGCGACCAAACGAAAGCATGACAGCCGAGACCAGCGATACCATCGACCACACAATCGTTGTCGACCACAGAGCAACACGAGAAGGAGAACCAAATATCACGCTCCATCTCCCGTAGCTATGCAATAGCCAAGTGAGAAAATGGATCATCGCGAAGCCTGACTGTAGCAACACTAAGCAGACGACAATCCAAACAGCTGTATACCGCTGCTTACTAACCTGCAGACATTCCCCATCAACGTCGACTTCCGGTCGTTGGTCCTTCATTCATTTCCCTCGTATTCCTAGCGTCTGTGCGAAGCTAGATCGTGCGTTACTCGCTCCCGAAGTCAAGTTTCGGCGCCACACCCCTCATCTCACCACAGTGTCCGGCATCGATGACAACCATCGCTATTCAGGGCAATGTACGTTTTCAAAGCCACCCCTTTTCTGGCCTACGACGCCACACCACGCTCAACAAGCGACAACCACGTGCGGCTATAACGCGAACAATTGCCGCATCGGAATTTGTATTGACGCTCGCCGTTCGCCGTCGGCGGCCGGTGCGTCGGCCCCAACAGCTGAATCGGTCCAGCACTGCCACATTTCTCGCATGTCCGCAGGATAGGTTCGCGACCGATCCCCAGCCTCACCCGTGCTTCCATACGTCCGCTCGGATCGAGCACCAGCAACCATTGACGCAAGCTGTACACCCAACGATTGGCAACCGCCGAATCAACGCCGAGTTCAAGAGCAGCAGCCTTACCAGTCTCCCGCCATCCCAGCATCCGCACTAGTTGCAGAGCATGCTTGCGCATGTGCGGGCCATTCAACGGTGTGTTCGATATTCGTGTGAAGTAGGACAGACACGCACGACACCGAAAGCCCGGCAGTCCGTTCGGGCGCTGCTGCGGATGGTATTCAGTGTGGTCGCTACTACACCACGGGCATGACACTGCGGCTGTACTCTGGCTCAGTACCGCCTCGATCCGCTCGAGCAAGAACTTGGACAGCACCTCATCCTCAACTCTCTCAACGGGTCCAGCAGGCAACCGGCGTTCCGGCAGTTCCAGTTCACTCCATAGCACCTGATCCTGCGCATTCACTCCCAGCGCCGCATCACTGACGCTCGCCACGCGCACCACCACAGGCACGGGCATCTCTGGATGCACCTTCAAACGCGCTCGAATTGCCGAATCGATCGCATCATGCATCACTTCGCCTTTGATTCCCTCCCCCTGGCCCTGCAATACATCCAAAAGCCGGCTACGCCCGCACTTCGGGCAACGAATCCGTCGCCGCCGTTGAGGATCAAATCCGCCCGACAGAAAACCGCCCTCGAAGCCGCATCTCGTACAACGCGCGCTCGGTCCTATACGCACGCCAAGTCGAACGCGGGCTTCCCAGCGCCCAGACGGATCGAGTTCCAGTAGATACCGCCGAAACGCCAGCAACCACGATAGGATGGCCTTTTTTGTACGCCCCAACCGTTCGCACGCTTGCAACAGCGACATCTGCCGTGACAACAGTGGAATCATTTCCGTGCCCTTTGCAAGATTCTTCAGGTTCGCGAACGGCGTCCCTGTCAAACGGTTGAAACTCTTCTTGCATGTATGGCAAAAATAGATCGGCAGCTTACTTTTCCCGGAAGGTCGATCGGGACGAATGCGTAGCCCATCACAATGCGGACAACGCGGCACCGGTGTTGGCGACGGATGAATCAGGTCGTACCATGCCCGCATCAGGTAATCCGTCAGATCTCCGTCTTCGGTCTCGGCGTCGTCAACGGGCTCCCTTGCGGTGATCGCGCCAACCGTGGCATCAAAGCGTCGGACCGCCGCGGTCTCACAATCTCCCCGGCAGACGCTAGGCCGAGCAGGTTCATCAATTCTGGACATAGTTACGCTGCCTTAAAGCTGGCGCAACGACTCCATGTGCTGTTGCGCCCACACCGATCAAAGCAAGGTCAATCCGTTCCGTACTTCGACGATCTCGGACCATACAGCAATCCGTTCGGAGGTCCGGCCGACAGCAAGCGGTTGCTCGTCAGCGCAGCAACGTCATGGCCTTCGTCAGAAAGCGAATGAGCGACCTGCTTGACGGCTGCCTGGACCAACACGCCGACAATCCCGAATGCACCTACGTTGACATTGTTGCCCATTTCCTTACCCGTCGCCCGGCCATTTCCCTGCCAAAGCACATCGCCGTTCTTCAGATCAACGAGCTTCGCCGACGCCGCAACCACTGTCGTGCTGTCGACGATCTGATAAACGGAACCATACTGCGTCAACTTCGAATACAGAGCTGCGTCCGCTCCAAAGATCTCGCGCAGCTTGGCCGGCGACGTACCCTGGATCTCCGCTGCGTTAGTCAGGCCGTTTTGCTTGAAGGTCTCGTCCATTACGGCAACGGGCACAACGTAGTAACCGGCCTCGGCGAGCGGCAGCGTCATCTGCGACAGCATTCCGTATGTTGCCGTAACATCGTTGGTCTCGTTCACCGGCGGCAGCACGAGAATCGAACGCGGCTGACTCTTCTTGAAGGCAGTGTAGTCGGGACGCTTCGCAGGCTGCGCACATGCGCTCAACAGCGCAACAATCGACAGCACAGACAGTAGCTTGAATGAAATTGTTTTGAACATGGCCTGCACGTCACTGTTGAGCGGTTTTCTGTTGGACGGACTTCTTCTTCGTCAGGAAATCCATGTAGGCCGAGGATTCCGGGAATAGCTGCTTCTCCGCCTGAAATTCCTGCCCGGCGCGCTGCGTATCGCCAACGCTCGCATACAGCATGCCCAGATGCGCATGAAAACCTGGCGGCGGCATATTGCCCTTCGCACGAATCTCTTGCAGTGCCTGTTCAAGCGCGTCGATCTGCTCTTGCGGAGACGTCTTGCCCTTGAAGTATTCGTAAACCTGCGGCTGGTAGCCGTTCCACTGATAGAGCGGCGGCGTAGTCGGTGCCGCGCAGCCAGCGAGCAGCAAAGCTGCGGCAATCGCTGACAGCCCAATACCCCGTTTCATAGTCCTTCCTTATTCTGATGCGTGAATCGATGAGATTCGCCGCGCTTACTGCGCGGCCTTGAGCGTGCCTGCGTCGACCTGCTCAACGAGGTGATTGACGGCTTCCTGGATCGCGAGATCAAGCACCTTGCCGTTCAGCGTGGAGTCATAGCTCGCGGTGCCGCCGAAGCCGATGATCTCGCGGTTCGACAGGCTGTACTCGCCGGCGCCCTGGCTTGATGCGATGACTTCCGATGTCGTCGTGTCGACGATGTTCAGGTTGACCTTCGCATAGGCGACCTGAGTCTTGCCCTGACCGAGGATGCCGAACAGCTGCTGATCGCCGACGTCCTTCCGGCCGAACTCGGTCACGTCGCCGGTCACGACGTAGTTCGCGCCCTTCACGGCCTGCGCCTTCTTCATGAAGCCGGCTTCCTGCTTGATCTCGTCGAGATTCTCTCGATCGAGCACGTTTAAGCGCCGGCTCTGCTGCAAGCGCGTAACGAGGATCGTCTTTGCCTGTCCGCCGAGTCGGTCGATGCCATCCGAGAAGATGCCGCCCATATAGCTCGAGCGGTTGTCGAACTTGCCGACTGCAATTGCAACGGGCTTGCCGGCATACGGCTTCTGTGTGCTGCTGACGGCCGGCACGTCGAGCGTCCGCGACGATTCCGTTGCGCAGCCACTCAAGCTCATGGTAGCCGCCACGGCTATAGTCACCAACACGTGAAAGTTATTGGAAGCTTTCAATTGGTTCTCCTTGTTAAGCTTAAAAATACGGCGTCGTGTATGGATCATTTTTTCGGTCCGCCCACCATCACACCATCTTCGGAGTTGCCGCCTTCAATCTGCGTCTGTTACCAACAACTGCCCTTCCTTTCTGCTGAACGAATTGTGTCTTACGAGGCCGCGTCGAAGCTGGCCGGGATTTTTGCGACTCGTGAACTTCGCGATCGTCGCGGGCAAATGCTGCGATCGGATCTGACGGCAACTGACGCGACGCGCGACCTTGTTGATCATGGGATCGCGAAGACGATGCTTGCGGCTTCAATTGCTTTGCCGGTAGTACCTCGCTTCGTGCGTTCTTGTGTGTAGCATTCAAACTTTTCAACTCGCTTGGGCTCACCCAAGTTTCTCGATACTCAGCGAATGCCGATGTGGTCGACAGCAGCAACAGACTTCCGATTACGACGTTGCGCATCAGCGGAATCCATACCTGAAAGAGGGACGCAGACTCGACAGATTCCGCGTCCGGAGCGCCTAAACGAGGCACATCAAAATAGAAATCGAGGCGTTACTTCGTGAGACGCACCACATAGTAGCCAGCGACCTGTGCGTTTGCCGACAGGCTGTAGTTCGGCGCAACCGAGACCGATGCGCCCTGGAGCACCGACTGGTAAGTCACGGTGCCGCCCGACACGTTCGCGTACTCGATAACCGGCGGGTTTTGGGTGGGTTTGACATTCGTCGTAAAGTTCAGAAACAACGTCGAGGATGCCATCGAGCGGAGATCGCCTGAGGACTTCACCTCGTAGATGTAGTCTGCAGTCACTCCAGCGGGCGTCGGATTCGGCTTCCCAAGGCACACCGTGAAATCACCGGTAATGCCGTTGGACGGCGTCTTGATTGTCAGCGTCGCAATGCCGTCGTCGGTCGTCAGATTCATATTCACGTTTGCGACGACGCTGCTGTTTGTGAGCGTCAGCTTTTTGTAATCAGCCGGGCAGGAGAACGCGGCGTCCGTATTCGACGCCGTTTGCGAGGTCGAACCAGTCGAACTTCCCGACGCCGCGCCACCGCTGCTTCCATCGCCGCCGCCACCACATGCCGCCAGCAGAACCGCCGAGCCCATCAGACCAACCATTACCAGGTTCTTCATTTTTTCTCTCAATTGTTAAAGATAACTAACAAAACAAACAACACCCCACCTGACCGACTTGACCCAAGTCTCCCCGGGGTGACTCCCGCATAAAAAGGCGCGGCGATTCTGCTTACCGCGCAAAGCATCTAGACCCGGAGGGGAGCCTAGACGCGACCAATCAAACCCGAAATATCAATCGAGAACCAGCCGACGCTTCCGCTTCACGATAATTCGTGGCTCGGCAGTAGGCACGGGCGACCGCTCCAGCGTGGGCGGCTGAACGCACGCCTGTCGCGCCTTCTCCATCGCGCGACGCTTTCCGTTCAACCACGGGTGACGAGGTGGAAGCCGAACCGGTTGCACGTCGTTCGATACATTCGCTTGATCCAACTGACTGTCTTCCACTACAAGAGTCTCCCTACTTAAAACTGTGAAGTCAGCTGAAATCCAACCGTGACGCGCGCAGTCGGGAAGCCGGACGGCTTGTAGACCGGCGTGCCCGCAAACAGGTCATACGCGTAGGCCCCAAAGCGCGTGCCGATGCTGCCCTTCACGCCGATGACGGCGCCGGCCAACTGCGTGCCGACCAGCACGATCGGCTGCGGTCCCCATACGCGCCCGTAGTCGAGCCCTGCATACACCGCCTGCCCCGTTTGGCCGATTGGCATTTGCAGCTCGTTACGCCAGTAGAACCCACGTGCTGCCGCCAGCATTGTTTCTCCGTCGAAACCGCGCACGGTGTATCGGCTGCCGATGGTCATGTCATCGAGGTAGTACAGGGTGTTGCCCGTGTACTGTCCGTGAAACGTGCCGACATAGCGAAATGGTTGTTTTCCGATCGCGAACGGGACCGACAGGTTCGCGTCGAGCAATGCCATCTTGAAGCGATACGTCGGGCCACCATCTGCCGCAAGCGTGTCATCCTGCGCGCCGAATCCGCCGACGCCCTGCCGGTATGCGAGCGAGCCGTCAAACTGCGCGCCGTCGAAATAGTGGCGATCGGTCAGGCCCAGTTCGATGATCGTGTTGTTGCGGCGCTGCTGCGAAATCTCGGTGTCTTCGATGAAGCTTTGTCCGAAACGGCGCGACAGCCGGAAATATCCGCCAAGCACGTCATTCTGGCTGCGCGCCAGCACACGGGCCAGTTTGAAATCAACCGTCTTCGAGTTGCCGCTCGCCACGAACGTCTGGTTCACGCCCGCAATCTGCTGGTAGTAGGTGTTCGTGTTGGCGGACAGCGTGGCCGTCCAATATCCCCACGGGATCGAATAGAAGCCATTCCAGCCGTGCGAACCGAGGCGCTTGTCGCCGAACTCAAGGTCTTGGCTAACGCCGACGTTCAAGATGTCATTCAGACCGAGCGGATTGTCGATACCGATCGACAGGTTGCCTTGCAACTTGCCGGTGGCGCGGGTGCCGGAGTTGTCGATCGATGCGACGACCGTCCACGGCTTGCCGCGCTTCACGTCGAGCACGACATCGCTCTCTCCCGGCAGCTCGCCGGGAACGATCTGCATCGAGACGTCCTGACTCGTCACGCGTTTCATCTGCTCCAGACCTTGCTCAAGGTCGCGCAGGTTCAGCACTTCGCCGTCGCCGGTCGGGAATGCGGTTTTCCACGTGCCACGCAATTTTTCGTCTGCGAAGCGAATATGACGGATTACACCGGGAATCAGCGAGAGTTTGAGCGTTCCGGTCGAGAGATCTTGCTCGGGAACGAGCACGCGCGTCGTGACGTAGCCGCGCGCCAGAATAGCCTGGGACAGGCCCTTGACCAGCACGTCGACGCCTTGCTTGCCGACGCATTGCCCCGCGTAATGGCCCAGCCAATCACGAGCGAACGCGAAGCGATCCATCGGCAGGGCGGACGCGCCTTCCGCCTTCGTCGCATCAGGCAACGAGGCCGACACGTCGAGTGCAAAGCGGTCAATGCGGAAGCACGGCGATTCAACAGGAAGGGCCGGATACGCTTCGACCTTCGGCACTTCGGAGCGAACGGAAGGAGCGCGCACGGCTGCATCACGCTGCTGCGCGTCCCGTTGCTGCTGCGCCTGCCGATCCTGTTCTGCATTTGCACGCCCCGCGGCGGCTTGGTCGGCAGGCGTGGGGACCTGCTGTGCGTGTACCCCGAGCGAAACCAAGGCTGTTATTGGCAAGGCCGTCAGCCGTTTTCTCATTTTCATTCGAATTATTTTTGCCGTTAGTTATCTCGGCTTTCTATCCCAAACCGATCGGGTTTGACTGAGACTCGCTTCAGTCAAATCATGGTGATCGTAGAAATCTCGAAACATTTCCAATGCGACCGATAGATCACGACACACTGTTCGGTCATCCCACTCATGGTCCAAAAAGTTAGTGGTTCCTCGAAATGGCTCGTCACCCGGCTCCCACCACTCGCGTCGCGCTGTTTTCTCGGTCGGCGGAGTTATAGGATCATAGACAAGCCTACATTCGCCAGGATGGGAATACATCGCGAGAGAATCTCCTAGCACGAGTCGATCGACGTCCTCGCGAACGGCGATCGTCAACGTGACAGTCCCACCAAATTCAAAGGCGTGTCGAATCCATTGCTCAACCTCCTCCCACGAACTCTCCTCGCTACTGAATGAAGAAAACTCTCCAGAATGCTTGCTTGCCGCCCTTAAGCATAAAATATTTTTCAAAATTCCATCTTTAATTTCAATCACCTCATTTCCGCCACACCTGATCCATTGCGAAATCGATCTACCGAAAAAATTACAAAAGAATTTTATCCAAACCAACAGCATCGACTATTTTTACAATGATCGCCCTTTCTGCGGATATCAGAAAAACATTGAGATTGAATTTAGCGGCCGCATCTTACCCCCTGTCGGGGATGAAAACTTCCAATGGCATCAGAACACGTTGTTGTAGTCGTACATATACTCCTCGTACTCATCCATCGTCCAAATATGACCGTCCAGTTTATCCACCATCACTATACCGCCCACCTTATCCGCGCCGTCGACCCCGCTTGCAATATCGAACGCCCAAAATAACGGTGCATACCCTGACCGAGGCGACGTTCCAGCTATTAAGCAGTCGATAGATTTCGCATATCCTTCCGCAATCTCTTTAGCCTCCCCAACACCCACAATCTTACCCTCTCGGTATTCCACAGGGACACTAAAAGACAAAACTCCTTTTTTTCGCAACTCGGATACAACCGAAACCAACTTTATCCTAGAAACGTTTACGTTCATGAAGCCACTATACGACTGCTCGGCATCGTAAGAGAATCCAGTATCAAAAAGCTTGAGAAACCGGATTTCTGTTGACCTCGACTCCACGGGCAAGTAAAGATCACAAATTCTATTCATAACCCCGCCAAATAAATTGATTTCACGGATGGATAATCACGGCTTTCCCAGTTAGCGCGCTCTGCAGAGCATTCACTGGAACAGAATATGCGGAGCCAACACCAAGCGGCCACGGATCGCGAATGTAAGCCACGCCATTCTTGACAGAGTCGACAACGATTGCATGAATGCCTCCAGACTCCGTAGTCACGTTCACTATAGCCGAAGCGCCTCCTTCGGTGGCCGAGGCAATTGACGCGACCGTCGCATCCTTCGTATACGTCGCAGTCCCTGTGAAGCCGAGTTGCTGCAATCCCCCTGGTATGCTCGAGAGAGATGTACCGGTTGTATCCGTCTGGATCGCTTGCCGAATATACGACTCTGGGATGTCGGTCAGATTCGCTGCCATTCTGCAACTGGCGGCAGCGCAGGAAAAATCATACGCTTGCCCGAGTACGGACGATTTCGGCGAGTATGTCCCTAGTTGGACGCCTGTAAATAACCCTTCACCGTTCCCCGCCGTTTGGCTTACACCTGGAAGCGCCTGAACGCCGGCGGCCGCCTCCTTGCCCAACACGGCGTCAAGCACCCCCGAGACGATCTTTCCAGCCGCCCACCCGAGTGCAATGTTCTCGATAGGATATACCGGGGTCACCGCACCACTCGGCGTTGCCGCTTGCTGGATGAGGTCATGCGCAAATCCCGCCACCTGCTGATTCGTCGGACCGTTCGGATCGACGTAATACTGCGATCCAATCCCTGCGGTCTGCGGTGTTTGCCCCGGTGCGAGCGCGTGTGTGGTACCACCCGGTGTACCAAACAACGTCGAGTCATTGAATTGAGCACTCGTCGACTGGAAGGTCTTCACCGTACTGCCATCCGCTACGATCGCGCCGCTTGCGCCCGAGATCGTATAACCGGACATCTGATTGATCGCATTCTGAGCAATCTTCAGATTCTGCATAAACGTGTCGAGAGCCTGCGAATTGCCAGACGCCTGAGCCGCCTGCACCAACTGAATTTCATACTGCGTGAGCTGTGACTGTGCCTGCGCATCCACCTTCGCGCCGGCCGCCAACGTCAGCATATTGGTCCAGTAGTCGGCCAGCGTCGCTTGATCGACTGGCGTCTTGCCATTCGCGGCGGCGATGCTCTTCGCCACCGTGGAAATCATGGTGCGTTCTTGCGGGTGAAGCTGACGGTTGAACAAATCTGCGCTCAACGCACCATTCGCGCCGCTCATCGCACCGGCCGACCCACCCAGCGCACCACCCGCCGCCGCACCGGCCAGCCCCGACGCCGCATTCGCCAGCAACGTGCCGCCCAGCGTATCGCCGAGTGCATTCCCAACGGCATTGCCTGCCATGTCACCGGCCACCGTGCCAGCGACTGCCCCGGCGATATTGCCGCCACCCATCGCCGCACCGATCGCGGCTACCCCTGCGTGCGATGCGATACGCGCCGCACCGTCGTTACCCCAGAGCGCTTCCTGCTGTTGCGCCGCCGTGAAATCTGCCTGCGCCTGCGCCATCCCCGCCGTATCGCCGGCGGCGCTAGCATTGGCGTACGCCAGTCGGGCCTTGGTTTCGTCCGCGATCGCCTTGTTTTGCAACGCGTTCGCGACGTCGCCTACCACCTGCATGCCGACTTGGCCGACAGACTGCTGAACTGCGATGTCGTTCTGTACGTTCTGCGCATTGAACGTGTTCTGGACGGCACCGTTCGCATTCGCCGTGTCTCGGCTCAAACCCGCCGTGCTGTCGCGTCCGGTACCTGCGTCACCGCGTACCGTGATCGTGCCCGGACTGACGGCCGCATAGGTTGTCCCCGATGCATCACTACTCGTGCCCGCGGCCGAGAATCCGCTTGGTCCCAAGCCCTGCGAGTTCTGCGGCCCAGGTACGTTGGTCGCACCCTGCTTGACCGGCGTATTGAGATTCACACCGCCCGGCGTACTGTTCCCGAATCCGCCGCTTGCGCTGAATCCCACCGTATCGCCCGAGTAGGACGCGTGGTTCTCCAGATTCGTAAAGCCCAGCGTTTGCGTCGACAAGCTGTTCTTGTCCGGCGTCGCCGTGCTGGCGATCACGCCACCATCGAGCTGCGTATGGTTCCCGACATTCACGTTGTACCCGCCCGTGCCCGCATAGATGCCGCTTTGCTGGTTCACCGACTGGTAGTTCGAATTGATCTTCGTCTCGCCGACGCTCGCGCTACCGCTCACGGTCTGGCCGACGCAGAACGGCGGCACACAAATGCTTGCCTGGAATCCGGCGCTCGACTGCTTACTGTCGTACGTGCTGGTATCCTGCTGGCTCTGGACGTTCAGGTCGCGCCCGACACTCGCATTGACGGTGTTGCCCGACACCTCGGCCCCGCGCAGGTTCGTATCGCGTCCGCTCGTCATCGACAGCGTATCGCTCGCGGTAATCTGCGTATCCCGGTTCGTCACGCTGTTCCCGTTCGCATTGCCGTGCGCCGTGCTCGCGCCAAGTTCCAGCGTAACGCCGTTTTGCTGACCGCCGATAGCCGCGCCGATGCCGATACTGCCGCTGCTGCTGCTATTGCTGCTCGATTGCTGGCTCGTATCCTTCGCGCTCGTCAGGTTGATATCGCGCGCCGCGTTCAACTCGACGTTCTTCGCGGTAATCTGCGTTCCGCTGGCGTTGATATCGCCGTCGGTTGCAAAGCCGTTTGCATCCTTCGCACCGCTCCCCGTCGCAATCAGGGTTGCCTTGCCGCCAGCGTGCAGCGTGCTCCCGTCGTTGGCGACCGAACTGGACTGCGCTTCGCTGTGGCTGGTGCCACCGCCGATGCTGACCGTCGCCTTGATCAGCGCCTGATTCGTCGGCTGTCCGTTGCTCAAGGCGCTGCCGACTTGATACGCGTTGTATGCCGCAAGTCCGGCCTGCGCCTTGTCCAGCGCTGCCAATCGGGAGTCGCCCCCGCGCGCCGGCTGCGCAAATGCTTGATTCGCCTGTGCAATTGCATTGCCGACCGCGCCACCGAGCGCCACACTCACACCGAACTGGCTGGAATCCTGACTCATCCGGCTCTGCGTCGCATCCGTTCCCGGATCGAGATTCAGGTTCTTGCCGATCAGCGTCAGATCCTTGCCCGCACTCAGGTCGGAACCGGCGACGGTGATGTCCTGCTTCGCATCGAGCGTCACGTTACCGTTGCCGCTCACGATCTGGCTGCGCATCGTGCTTTGCGTCTGGCTTGCTGTGTCCTGCACGCTATGGCTGTTCGCGACACCGACCGAGAAACCCGTCGCGGTACCGTTGCTGCCAAGGCTGCCGACTTGGTGGCTGCTCGACTCCTGGTGCGTCACGTTTGTGTCGAGACCCGCCAGTACATTGATCGCACCTTGCGTTGCGACGAGATCGACGCCTTGCGTTCCGCTGATCCCCGAGCCGACGACATTGATATCGCCCGTCTTGCTCTTGACGATAACGCTGTTGCCCGTGACCGACGACGCAGTTTGCTGCGTCATCGTCTGGCTGCCGTCCGAATTGCTGCGGCTTGCGTTGTACGGCGACGGGCTATTGCCGCCCGTGTTCGCCCCGCCGCCGATCCAGCGAGCGACGTCACCCAGACTCGGCGTCGAAAGCAACGCAAGGCTGGAGCTGGAACTGCTCGATGACGTACTTTGCTGAACCTGATCTGTCGACGCCTGCAACGTGACATTGCGGTTCGCATCCAGCGTCGCCGTGCCGCCCGCGCTGATCGCCGAGCCAATCACCGCGATATCGCCATCCACCACGTTGCCGTTCGCGTCTTTCTGCGCACCGCCAGTCGCTTTTACGGTTACATTGCCGCCGCCCCGAACCGTACTGCCCGAATTCGTCAGGCTCGACATATCGGTCGTGCTGCTGCTACGGCTCTGACCATACGTCACCGAAATCGACGGTATATCGGCGGCGCTCGCGCCGATCTCGGTCAGAACCGATTGGCCGCGCTGGAACCCGTTGCCCGACGACGCATCGGCTTTCAGGTTACGGACGGTATCGAATGGCGTGCCAGTCACCGCGACGGTCAGGCCGCTCGAATGCGCCTCACGCTGATCGTGCGACTGTGCCGTATCTTGCCCCGGATCGATCGTGACATTTTGGCCCGTGATGCTGATGTTGCCCGTCGCGCCCGTCGTGTCGCCCGTCGCCTTGCCGGCCACGATATCGCTACCGCTGATATGGACATCCTTCCCGCCCGACACCGTCACGTTGCCTTCGACGCTGCCCACTGTACTGCGCGACTGGCTCTGCGTGGTCGAAGTGGCGTTATATCGATCGCTCTGTTCGCTCGATCCGATCGTGACGCCAAGGCCCCCGGAGCCGGACAACCCCGAATGCTTCTCCTGGTGATATTCGTTGTCCTGATACGTGTTCGTCGCCGCCGTGATGTTGACGTTGTCTTTCGCGGACAGCGCCACGTCGTGCGTCCCGACAATAGAGCTTCCGGTAACGTTGATGTCCTTTCCACTCACGACCGTCACGCCATCGGCCGAAATCGTGCTGCCATTGGCATATGTGGTGGTCTGGTCAACCCGGTTCGTCGCGCTCGCATGACTCGCGACGCCGGAGTGGCTGTGCGATTCGTCCATGTTCGACACGTGCGTCTCCGTCGCCGCGCCGACGTTCACGTTGCCGACTGCCATCAGGCTCGCATTACCTTGATCGAGCGTGATCGAACTACCGATGACGTTGATATCCTTGCCGGATGCGACGTTCAGCGTATTGCCGCTATTCAACGTCGTACCGACCACGGTCTGGTCGGACGTATGCAATGTTTCCGAATAGCTGCCGTGATGGTCGCTACCCGAACTATTGCTGTCGACCGTCGAAGTCGCGCTAGCCGTGCCGAGCGTCACGTTGCCCTTGGCCGCAATCGTCCCGCCCTGGCCGAGATTGATCTGGGCACCACTCGCAGTCAGGTCGCCCATCACGCCAATCATCGACACGCCGCCGACATTCACCACGCTGCCAACCACACCGTTGATATCGGTGTTCGAAACACCATTCGCGCGCTGCACGACCTTGTGCTCGCCGACTTGCTGCGTACCGAGGTCGTAGTTCCCGCCGACCAGCATGCCGAGATTGCCGCCTACCGTCAGCGCACCGGCGTGCTGTTCAAGGTTGCCACCCGTCGTGATCGACGCGTCGCCTGCGACATCCAGTTTCGCGATCGGCCCGAGTGTGGACGTGACGCTCGTCGCACCATCGCGGCTCACCCGCGTGTCGGTCTTCACCGCCGTATCGAGAATCAGGTCGCCGCCTGCATTCAGATTCAGGCTACCGGCCTTCACCTGTGCCGACGTCAAATCAACATTGCCCGTCGTCGTCAACGACATCAGCCCGCCGCTTTGCAGCGCGCCGAACGCGTTGTCGATCTGCTTGCCCTGAATCGACAGCGTATTGTCCGCCTTCATCGTTCCGCTGTTCGTGAAGTTCTGCGCGTCCTTCAAATCGATGTCGGTTGCAGTAATCAGCGGGCCGTTGACGTTCTGCTGGTTCGCCTGCGCGAGATACACGACCGGCACCAGTACCGACTGGCCGTCAACCACGCGCGTTTCCATCATGATCACGTTACCGGTCAGCTTCGATACCTGATCGGCGGACAGACTCGCACCAATTGGCAAATCAAGCTGCTTCTCCAGCGCCGCGCCGGCCGCCAACAGCGATTGGTACATCGTCTGGAGATCCGTGTACGGACCCAGCACTGCCCGGCCGGTCAGTGCCGTGACCTGATTGCGTACCAGTTGCTGTTCGTAGAAGCCATCACCCAAACGCTTCGGAATGTGGGTGAGGTCAACGCCGATTTGACTGAAGAAGTAGTCGCTCGAAATGAAATTCTTCTGGTTCGTAAACGCCGGGTTCGTCTCGATCACGTAGCTCGCGTTCGGCGACGGGTCCGGCCGATACAACCCACCCTGCGGAATCGTCAGGTTGTTCAGCACGTTCAGCGCCGTTGCGCTGGCGATGATCGGATCGACGGTCGTGACACCACCGTGCACCGCCGACGCGCCCGACTTCGTGCCGCTGGCGTTGCCGCTCAAGCCACCGATCGTCAACCCCGGGACGGCTTGCCCCGGCAGCAGGCCGAGCGACGGAATCGACGCGTTGCCGGCCGTATTGTTGATGCTCACGCCTGTTCCGGAAATCGTGCCGTTCGAGCCCAAGGTCGAATGGTAGTCCGGCAACGAATATTGCTTGACCGACGCCGGCGCCGCCTGCGTATAACCACCCGGGCGGCCCGTGACGAACGGCGCGTTGCCGAACGGCAACTGCCAATCGTGCTCGGTGTTGTCGTAATTGTTGTAGTGATACTGCCCGGAGTACGACACTGTCACGCTCGGCGCTTGCTGGCCGGTAGCGGCCCATCCGTCGCCATCGTAATGCTGCGGCATCTGGATATTGCCGACCGCCGTGATACTGCTCCAGTAGTTTTTCAGGTTCCCGGTCGTTGACGCATCGATATTGCCGCCCGACGCGATCTGCGCGGCCGGGCTGATGTCCGTCACGGTCGTCGCCGCCGCGCTGTCCGCAGAGTACGTCGTCTTCTGGTAGCTGCTGTTCCACTGCCCGCCATGAGGCGGATCGGTCGGAACCCCACCCACGAAATCCAGAAAAAGCGCACGCACTTCGGGCTTGCTCAGATCAACCCAAGGCACGTCCCGACCGGAGCAGGCCTCCATGTGAACCGCCACACATCCGGACATGCTAATGCCGAACTGCGCGAGCAATGCCGGATCGATCTGGCTGGTGGAAGTCTTCATCACGCGGCGCGTGCTCGTCACCTGATTGGCGTGCAGCTCCATATCGCCGCCTGACTGGATCAGCGCCGACGAGTTGTTGATCAGGGCTGCGTTCGTATAGTTGCCGCTGGCATCCTTGCCACCCGCGAGCACGACCTTGCCCATGCCGAAGATGGCCGTCGTTGCCATCGTATCGGTCGCCGTGGTGTCGTCACGGTTCTCGATGTCGTTGGCGAGGATTTCGAGCGTGCCGTTATTGTCCGACGCACCAATCAGCGCGGTCGGCCCGAGGTTCGACACCGTGCCCGTTGCGTTGAGCGACGTACTGCCGCCTACGAGCGCACCCGTATTGGTCAGGTTGGCCGATTGCGTATGCAGCAGCCCGCCCGCCGACAGGGCGCCCGAGTTAACGATATTGCCCGCGTCGACACTCAGATTGTTGACCGACTGCACGTTGCCGCTATTGTCGAACGTGCCAGGCAACGTGAAAGCAAGATCATGGCCGACGTTGAACTGATAGTCCGGCGTCACCGAAAAGTCGCCCTGCAGGTTCACGTTGGCATCGTGAGCCGCGCTGTACGTGCCACCGCCCTGCAGCGTCGGAGCCGTTACGGTCAAGTCATGCGTCGAACTGATCTGCCCGTTCGTGTTCGTGATCGCGCCGGTCGTCGTCACGTCCACGTCGCCGCTCGAATTCGCGACGTTGCCGATCTGCCCGCCGCTGTTGTCCAGCGCCGTCCCTCGAACGTGGAGGCTTGCGCCGCTCAGTTGGCCGCCCTGCGTGTTGGAAATCGATGTCGCGCTGACCGTCACGTCGCCGTTACCAGTGATCGCGCCCATGCCCGACACACCGCCCGCGTGACTATTGGTGATCTGGCTGCCGCCTTGCACGGTCATCGCGCCCGTGCCGAGGTCAGTGATGGCGCCATCCGCATTGTTGATCGACGCCGATTGAATCGCGAGCGTGCTCGTGTCACCCGCCGTCGACTGGCCAGCCTGAATGTGACCGCCCTGGTTCACCAGCGCACCGCCATTGGTGAGCGACAGGGACGCGCCGGAACGGATCAGCCCTTGCGCGTTGTTCACGTCACCTGCGATCGTTCCTTTGATGCCCCCTTGCGCCGCGAGGATACCGCCCGCGTTGTCCCAACTGCTCGCGTCGACCACCGCCTGCCCCTTGGTGACGATAGTCCCTGCCGCATTGTTCAACGCGCTCGCACCATTGCCCGGTTCGATCGTCAACGTGCCCGTGCCGGCATGCGTGATCGTCCCGCCGGCATTGTTCAATTGAGCTGGAGCGAGCGTCAGGTCCGTGCTGTTCGCCTGGATCACGCCGCCTGCGGAGTTGTCCAGCGTGTCGCTCACGTTGACGCCCATCGCCGACGATCCATACTGCGTGATCGTGCCGCCGTGGTTCGTGAGATCCGTCGCGGCCAACTGAAGCTGGTTCGCCTCCAGCTTGCCCCCGCTGTTGTTCAGCGTCGAATCGGCGGTCACCGACAGGCTCGGGGCAACGATCGAGCCACCCTGGTTCGTCATCGACCCCGTATGAATCGTCGCGTTCGTACTCGCGCCGATTTGGCGGCCGTCGTTCGTCAGCGTGCCGCTCGTCAAGCCGACAGCCGTGTTGGACAGCAGTTTGCCGTTCGTATTGTTCAACGTACCGCCAACCGCCGCCGTCAGCCCGGTTTGAGCGTTGATCGAGCCCGACGTATTGTTCAAGCTGCCGGTTTCAGCAACAACCTGACCGTTGCTCGCGATCTTGCCGCCTACGTTCGACACCGAGCCCGTGCCGTTGCCCAGTGTCAGCGTGCCGGTACCCGCGTGGACGATCGTACCGCCATCATTAACCAGCGCAGCCGGAGCGAGCGTCACGTCCGTGCTGTTGGTTTGCAGCGTGCCGCCGCTCGAATTGTCGAGCGTGCCCGAGACATTGACGGCCATCGCGCCGGTGCCGGTCTGCGTGATCGTGCCGCCATGGTTCACAACAGTGGATGCGTTCAACGCGACCTGCCCGGCCTGCACTGTGCCCGAACTGTTGTCGAGGGTCGTACCGCTCAATGCCGCCGTCTGCCCGGCAATCGTGCCGCCGCTGTTGGTCAGGTGTGCGCCGGCGTCCACCACCACGTTCTGAGCGGCCTGCAAGGACCCGCTGGTGTTGTCGACCGACTGGCCGGAAACGTGGAGATTCGTATTGGACGTGATCGTGCCGTGGTTGGCGATATTGCCGCCCTGCACGGCCACGTCGCCATTGCCGCCGATCACGCCGCCTTGCACGCCGTTCGCCGTCGTGCCGGCCGCGTTCGTGAGCTGGCCGGTCGCCGTCAATACCAGCCCGTCAGTACCGAGGGACGTGACTCGACCAGCGGTATTGTCGATCGTCGTCCCATCGACTTCGGCGTGTCCCGCACTCTGGATCGTGCCTTGATTGTTCGCGATGGCGCCGCCACGCAACGCCATCGTGCTCTGCGAAACGAGCACGCCGGACTGGTTGGCGAGTTGCCCCGCCGCCGTCACCGACAGCGGTCCCTGCGACGACACATTGCCGCCTTGGTTCGATACGTTGCCGCCCGTCAGCGTCGTGCTGCCACCGCTCGTCAGGTTACCGTGGTCATTGATGACCGTGCCCGCCGCGTTCGCCGTCACCGCCCCTTGCGCGCTCGTCGTTGCATTCGTGAGATTCACGTCGCCGTTGGTCGCGGTCAACGACAGGTTGCCGTTCGCGGCGGTCGTGCTGCCGGCGAGATTCACGCCGTAGCCTTTCGCCGTCACGTTGCCACCCGCAACGTTTTTACCGGTGGCGCTCAATTGGCTGGTCGTCGCGAGTTGCAAGTCGCCAGCTTGCGTGACGGTGCCGTTGCTGTCCACGCCTGCGCCAAGCAGTCCCGTCGAATTCAGCGAACCCGCCGTCACGCCGACGTTGTGTTGCGCGGCGAGCGTGCCGGTATTGACCACATCCGCGCCGGTATTCACTGAAACCGACTGCTGACCATAGGTCGTGCCGCTGTTCTCGACTCCACCTGCCGCCGAAATGGCGACGTTACCGGTCGACGAAATCTTTCCCGACTGAATCAGCCGCCCGTCGGTGGTCAGCGTCAGACCCATCGCGTCCGCCGCGATCGTCCCCGCGTTCCGGACACCGACGCCCCCCTCTGCCCCGACCAAAAAGATGCGATTACTGTACATACCGCCCAGTTGGCCGACGTCAATCGCGACGGCCGGCGCCGCACCGTCCCCCTGGATTCGAGTCGCCTGGAGCGTGTCGTGATTGACCTGATTCGCGCCTGCGACGACATTCAGGTTCGTCGCATAAATGGCTGCATTGGCCTGTACGGCTCTCGCTATCAGATCGACCTGATCCACATTCGTGGCGTTCAGCCCAGCGCCTTGCACGGTAATGAGACCGCGCGTGACATTGAACCCTGCGAGCGACCCATCCGCATTCAGATTCGGCGTGCCGGTCGTCAGGATTGCACGCGATGTATTGATAAATCCGCCACCATCGACCACCAAACCAGACGGATTGGAAATAATCATTTCCGCTCGTTGGCCTGCAATCTCGACGAAACCTTTCAGTTGTGAAGGGTTCGAGCTATTAACTTGGTTGATGATGATCCTGGCCGAACCGTTCGGGCTGAGGTTCGGGTTGCCGTTGATGTACCCTGCCTGCTGCGTGTTCGTCAAAACAGGTGAGTTATTGACGATAACGCCTTGTTTGGGTACGTCGAATTGCGAATAGGTATTCAGCGACACGCCCGCGCCGCTCGGCTTGGTGATGTTGACTTGTTGGAGGCCGTTCTGCGTCTGGATGACCGATGGCGCGTTCGCACCCGCACCCACGACCTGCGCACTCGACCACATCGGCGTCATGCCTGCCGCAAGCAACGCGGCGAACGCCGCGTGACGCATTCCGAACTGCGCGAGCGCATGCAGCACACCGCTTCCTGCACTCCGCGCGGCCTCACCCGCGCTCGCTTTCCCCGACGAGCTGGCAGTCTCTTCGACTGCGATCAACATGCCGCGCACGCGGCTGAATACCAGACGATATTGGTTCTTATTCATGGATGCGGCAAACGCTCATGTCGAACGTCAAGGAACGGTGGCTGGGTAATCCCCCCGTTTTGCACGGGGTTCAGAAGTAGAAACTAAGCGGCCACGGCCAACCGCTGCTTTGGCGTAAATCCGCCCAGGGCCATGTTCGGGCGGTCATGATTGTAAGTCCACATCCAA